>NZ_JACJPT010000093.1:0-20315 GCF_014696195.1 Sphaerospermopsis sp. FACHB-1094
TGGTGACTGGTGACTGGTGACTGGTGACTGGTGACTGGTGACTGGTGACTGGTGACTGGTGACTGGTGACTGGTGACTGGTGACTGGTGACTGGGTAATCAATTTTATTTTTACCAATTACCAATTACCAATTACCAATTACCAATTACCAATTACCAATTACCAATTACCAATTACCAATTACCCATTACCAACCATAACAAATTAAATAACTATTCAAAAAAATATGATTGATATTCTCATTCTTTCCAATGGACCAGGGGAAGTTACAACTTGGGTGCGTCCTGTCGTTAAAGCATTAAGAGAACAATTAGGATATGATATTTCTCAAGTGCGGATTTCTGTGATTTTATCACCTTGTCCTCATGCTAGTGGTAGAGAAGTAAGTATAGCTAGTTCCTATCCAGAGGTAAATAGAGTGCAAGCACCTGAGCATTTTTGGCAGTTTTTATTAACAGGAAAAACAGCCGAAAATTGGGACTGGAGAAAAAAAGGTGTAGTTGTATTTTTGGGAGGAGATCAAATTTTTCCTGTCATCATTGGTAAAAAATTAGGATATAAAACCGTAGTTTATGCAGAATGGGAAGCACGTTGGCATAATTTTATAGACTGTTTTGGAGTGATGAAACCCCAAGTGATCAAAAATGTCTCACCTCAATATGCACATAAATTTACCGTTGTCGGTGATTTAATGTTAGAAGCTGCTAAACAAGATGATATCACATCAAAAAACCAAAATCCAAAATCTAAAATTGAATTGATTGGAATTTTACCAGGTTCAAAAAAAGCTAAGTTAACTCAAGGGGTACCTTTAACTTTAGCTATTGCTGAATATATTCACTCTAAAAAACCAGAAACAAAGTTTTTTATTCCTGTTGCACCAACTTTAGATTTACCAACATTAGCCAGTTTTGCAAATCCTGAAAAAAACGAATTTACTCAAGCTTTCGGTTTTAACGGTGCATCTTTAATAGATAATTCTCTGCAAACTTCTACAGGTTTAACAGTAGAATTAAAACAAGAAAACCCTGCTTATCATTTATTATCTCAATGTGCAATTTGTCTAACTACAGTAGGAGCAAATACCGCAGAATTAGGCGCTTTGGGAATACCAATGATTGTATTATTACCTACTCAACAATTAGATGCAATGCGTTCTTGGGATGGTTTACCAGGTTTATTAGCAAATTTACCGGGTTTAGGTTCTGGTTTTGCTAAATTAATTAATTGGTGGTTTCTGAGAAATAAAGGTTTATTAGCTTGGCCTAATATTTGGGCGCAAAGTGAAATTGTACCGGAATTAGTGGGAAAATTGCAACCGGACACTGTGGGAGAAATGGTTTTAGATTTGTTAGAAAATCCTGAAAAGTTAGCAGCAATTAAAGATAAATTACGCAGTGCTAGGGGTGAAGGTGGTGCTGCACAAAAGTTAGCAGGTTTAGTGAAGGACATTATTGTAAGATGATAAAATCCACATTCCGCACTTCAAAAAGTAGTATGATTTAACTTTTAATTCAAGGTGTGCAATCAGTTATCAAAAAGATAACCAATGAAATCGTCAAACCAGAGAGAATAACTAGGGTTTGCTGAAAAAGTTATCTGTGAAAGCTAGGTGACAGGTGGTTAGTTATGTTCAATTATTTTGAATATGCAATTTTATAAAATCTTCTCAAATCAGAGTTTTTTTTGGCAAATAGGTGAAAAAAATAATGCAATAAGCTTAGTTACATTTGAGTTTCTTTTTCAAAAATGCGATCGCTAAAATTTTACCTCATCCCTCAGCTAACATAACATATTGATATTTTTGATCTAGAAGAAAAACGCAATGTTTACGCCAATCAAAAAACTACCAACTTACTTGGTTATACACTGCCAGAAATTCAATCCAGAAATTCAATCAAGTGGAGAAACTTTAATACCCAGGATTTCTCATCCAGAAAATACCATAAACAATGATAGGAAAATAGCTGATAATATCATAAAATATTAAATTTGTCAATTTAGTTGAATATTCCCAAATAACAGCACTACATTATTTGGGTAGACTCCTATTTGCGTTATAGATTAGCAAAGGTTGAGCAATGTTAACTTCATCAGAAACTCCTATCATAGCGGCTGTAGTGCTAGTCGCTTTCGGCATTTTGGGTTGGGGCTTTTATCGTGCCAGACCTTTTGGTAAGCTGGGTATCTTAGCCTGGTTACAGTCTGTAGTATTAATGGCTCCCTGGCTGGTATTTTTTGGTTTGTTTGCTGCGGGCATTTATATCAATATAGCAGGTGTATTGTTATTGCTAGTGCTTTCCACAGGAATATACATCTTCTTAGGTAGACAATTACGCCAAGCTGGCCAAGATGCCATTATCAAAGCTAAGGCAACTGAAAGACTTGCCAACGAAGCTTTAGAAGCACAAACCACACCGGAAAATTCTGATCAACCTGTAGTGGTAGCAGAAGTAAAACTGGAAACCATCACCATCCCGGAAGAAGATTTAAATACCATCAAAGGTATTTTCGGTATTGATACATTTTTTGCCACAGAAACCATACCCTATCAAGAGGGAGCGATTTTTAAAGGTAACTTGCGGGGAGATGCAGAACAAGTTCACAACCGTCTCACCCAAAGATTGCAAGAGCGATTAGGTGATAAATATCGTCTTTTTTTAGTAGAAAATACAGATGGTAAACCAGTGATGATTGTGCTACCGAGTCGCACTGATCCTAAACCAATGCAGTTATCGCAAAAAGCATTTGCTGTAATTTTATTAGTAGCAACTATCGCCACCAGTTTGGAAGCTGCGGGTTTACTGCTGAATTTTGATTTATTTGCCAACCCATCAAGAGTTTCGGAAGCTTTACCCATAGGGTTGGGAATTTTTACAATTTTGATCGCTCACGAAATTGGACATTGGTTATTAGCACGTAAACACCAAGTCCGCCTAACTTGGCCTTTTTTCCTCCCAGCGGTGCAAATAGGCTCTTTTGGAGCAATTACCCGTTTTCAGTCTCTCTTACCCAACCGCAAAGCGTTATTTGATATTGCTTTAGCTGGTCCTGCTTTTGGCGGTATTATCTCTTTGATCATGTTGGTGACAGGGTTGTTACTTTCCCACCCTGGTAGTTTATTTCAATTACCCAATAAGTTTTTTCAAGGTTCAATTTTAGTCGGTAGTTTGGCGCGAGTTGTGCTAGGTTCGGCTTTACAAGCGCCTTTGGTGAATGTTCATCCTTTGGTGATAGTTGGTTGGTTAGGGTTGGTAATTACAGCTTTAAACCTGATGCCAGCCGGACAATTAGACGGGGGGCGTGTTGTTCAGGCAATTTATGGACGTAAAACCGCAGGAAGAGCGACAATTGCCACTTTAATCGTTTTAGCTTTGGTATCTCTGGGTAATACTTTGGCTTTTTATTGGGCAATAGTGATTTTCTTTTTACAACGAGATGCAGAACGCCCCAGTTTGAATGAAATTACTGAACCCGATGACGCAAGAGCCGCTTTAGGTCTTTTGGCTTTATTTTTAATGGTTAGCACCCTTTTACCATTAACTCCCGCTTTGGCTGGAAAGTTGGGAATAGGGTGATTGGTGATTGGCTTAACGGGTGACAAGGCGGTTGAAGATGAGATGTGGCAATTATTTGAGAAAATAAGGGGGGAGAAAAATCTCACAGGGGTAGGTTTTTAATATTAACTGTGATGAGATCACGCTCTTCTCCCAGATCCCCGACTTCTCAAAGAAGTCGGGGATCTAGCTTGTCTATTTTTCTAATTGGAAGAAGACTCCACCTTTGAGTGTTTCTGCTTCCTGTCCGTAACTACTGACTGTAAGCGATCGCAAATTGTCAAACAGTGGTTTACCCAACAATTCCACAAATTTAAGTAAGGGTTGTTGACTTTCTAGAAATTCTTGGCTTTTTTTCCAATCAATATATATATAGCCTTGGTTTGGTTGAGGTAAGTTAGCAATACTATCCTGAAAGTTGGAATTTTCCATCAGGGTATGTTCTTGATGGGTAATAATTTTTTCCATCAATGCTAAGTCAGAGGTAATAATTTCATAATTATCAATGCTTGTATGCGCCCCTTTAACTTTTGCTTCAATGTTGACAGATGAATTTTCAGGAATAGCTTTTAACTCTGTCCAAACGGCAATTTTTTGATTGTTTAAAATCAAAGAACTAACATTAAATTCGTTGTTTGTGGCAATGTTATCTAATTTCGCTATACCTTGTTCTAACTGCGGTGTTTTTTCTACTACAAACACCCAATTGGGATTTATATTTTTATCTTGATTTGCCTCTTGATTTGGTAAAATTGCTAAGGCATATTCTCCACTTACCCAACTAAAAATATCCTCTTTCCAGTTTATATCCCAGCTTTTTTGTACATCTATTAAAGGTTGCATCCATCTGGCAATAGCTTCTTGAGAAGAACCATAAATAGTTGCTGTTGCTTGTTGCCAAAGTTTATCTAAGTTGCTATTGGGTAAATTACTCAAATTTGCGCCAGCAATTGCTAAACCTGCTGACTCTGGAATATACTTTAAGGCATCCACAGGTTTAGATAATGGTGTAGATACAGAAGCAACTTTTGAACTAGGTAAATTTGATCTAGATAAAAATGTGCTTTCTGCCAGCATACCTTGAGATTTTAAAACTAAAGAAAGAATTTGACTCTTATAAGTTGATTCTGCTAATTCTAAACCTTGCCATTTTGCCAATGTGGGTAATTTTAAGAAAGCTACAGCTACAGCATTTGTTGGTAATTCTTTTACAGCTTTTTGATATTCAGAATCACTACTTAAATTCAAATTTGGTGCTTGAATATTATTAATAGCTTCTTTGACAACTTTCAGATCATTAGCAAATAAAACAAAGTCATCAATAACCGCACCAGCTAAGGAATTTTGGATTTTGGATTTGGTATTTTGGCTTTTTTTGGATGTTATTATTTCTGGTGTATCATACAGTAATTTGACACCTTTATATTGTTCTACTTCTAAATTTGTTCCTGCTAAAGTTCGTCGAGAAAATAACAGTTCAACAAACTCACGGCTTTTTTCTGGGTTGTTTGTAGCTAGTGCCATCAAATACCCTGGTTGTAACCCATTTTCTGGATCACGATCAATATCTTCACTGGTAACAGCTAAGGTAATTTCATTACTTAGCCAAGGTTTGATATCATCCTTGAAATTTATGTTAGTTTTTGCTAATAAACTATTTTTGATTTGGGAAATTTCCCCTTTTTTTTCTATTGACTGCAAACCTTCAGGATTGACTAATAAAGACACCATTGCAGGTGCTACATTAGATACAAATATAGCCGCCCCTGGTTGAGATATGGGAGTATTTAATTTTACTGGACTTTTGAATAAAAACCAGTAAAAGCCAGTAATAGCAAGTAATACAGCAACTACACCAGCTACTATAAACCTAAAAGATAAACGTTGATTATTCACATTCAACCTATTTTCTCGCTTTTCTGTCACCATGAATAGTATGACAAATATTAGGATTGTTTAGAGAAACTGCATGACTGGTCAATCTTTTACTGAAATTAAGGTTAAAGAACTAGCGGAACGTTTAGCAAATGCTGATTCTGGTTTACAGTTAATAGATGTGCGTGAACCACAAGAAGTAGCGATCGCCAAAATTGATGGTTTTGTCAATCTTCCTTTGAGTGAATATGAGCAATGGAACGGGGAAATTTCCACCCGTTTTGATGCCCATGCGGAAACCCTGGTATTATGCCATCACGGTATGCGTTCTGCTCAGATGTGTCAGTGGTTAGTTTCTCAAGGATTTACTAACGTTAAAAATATTATAGGTGGTATTGATGCCTATTCTATTTTAGTTGATCCTGTAATTCCAAGGTATTAGGGACTGGGGACTGGGGACCTCACAGGGGTAGGTTTTTAATATTATCTGTTGAGGCAGGACCACCGAAGACAAGGAGGTATTGTAGACAAGGAAGATTTTATACAAAACAAGGTCTGTTTAGCCTCAGTTTTTGTTACTAATTGTACATTATTTGTACGTATTTCCTCCCTTGTCACCTTGTCTGCCTTGTCCTCCAAGTCTTGCCCTCACGACAATGTAAAATACCTAACCTTGTGAGGGACTGGGGACTGGGGACTGGGGACTGGGTAATCAATTTTATTTTTCCCAATCACCAATTACCAATCACCAATAGTTAGCAATGCAACTGAAGCTAAATCTAACTTTTGTAGCTAAAAATACAGCTTGATTAAGAAATCATATAAGATAATATGATAAATAGATGAGAATTTAGCCTGTTTTATGATATGAGCTATGCTGTATTAATAATTACAATAGAAAATAAGTTCTCACGGGAAGCTTTGCACTTAACTAATATAGTATAAATATATAATTTAGCATCTTGTTTTGATTAATAATCAATCTTTTTTACTGTTTCATTAACAAAATTTTTCAACCTTTGCTTAAAATTTGCCTTCAGTAAAACATATTCTATGCAATTCCAGCTGACAAATCGCCAACAACATATACTTTGGGCAACTGTACGCCATTATATCGCCACTGCTGAACCAGTTGGCTCTAAAGCTTTAATTGAGGAATTTGATCTTGGTGTCAGTTCCGCTACTATCCGCAATGTTATGGGTGTTTTGGAAAAGTCGGGGTTACTTTACCAACCACACACTTCTGCGGGGCGTGTACCTTCTGATTCGGGTTATCGTATATATGTTGATAGGTTGATGAAACCGTCGGCAGCTTTAGCTAAAGAGGTTGAATCTACTTTACAACAGCGTCTACATTGGGATGATTGGAGTTTAGAAGCTTTACTACAAGGTGCGGCGCAAATTTTGGCAACATTAAGCGGCTGTATTACGTTGATAACTATGCCACAACCCAATATAGTACAATTAAGACATTTACAGCTTCTACAAGTTGAAGATGGGAAAGTTATGCTGATTGTGGTAACGGATAGTTATGAAACCCATTCCAAGGTAATGGATCTGTTTACAAGAGAGTCAGCAACTAAACCTGATCCAGAAACAATTGATCGAGAATTACAAATAGTTTCTAACTTTTTAAATAGTCATCTGCGTGGTTTTACACTCTTGGAATTAGCCCAGCTTGACTGGAGTGAGTTAGATCAAGAGTTTCAACGTTATGGGGAATTTTTGAAAAGTTCATTGACAGAATTACTCCGTCGTGCTGTTGCACCTTCAGCCACACAAATCATGGTGCGGGGTGTGGGTGAGGTGTTGCGTCAACCGGAGTTTGCCCAAGTGCAGCAGGTACAAACGATTATGCACTTATTGGAAGAAGAACAAGAGCAGTTATGGCGGTTAATATGTGAGGAATCGGAAATAGAGGAAACGGGTAAACCCAAGGTGACGGTGCGGATAGGTACGGAAAATCCCTTAGAACCCATTAGAACCTGTTCTTTGATATCTTCTAGTTATCGTCGGGGTACTGTACCCGTGGGAAGTATAGGTGTTTTGGGACCAACTCGGTTAGACTATGAAAATGCGATCGCTGTAGTAGCAGCAGCAGCAGAATATCTTTCAGAAGCTTTTAGTCAAACTGCGTAAACTGTCTAAACTCGGTAAATCATGTTGAGAAAAATCTCTTTTGGTTTAATATGGCTAGGATTTATTTCCTACGCCTTTTTATTTGCACCTCCTGATAATTTCCCAGAAAGTTTAGAGTTAATCACCAATCTTTCTACAGGAAACTGGGAAGGTATTAATCCTGCGATTATTGCCTTATTTAATATTATGGGAATATGGCCATTAATTTACAGTGCAGTGTTATTTATTGATGGCAGAAGGCAAAAAATACCAGCTTGGCCTTTTGCTACAGTTTCCTTTGGGCTTGGTGCTTTTGCACTTTTACCATATCTAGCTTTAAGAGAACCAAATCAAGAATTTACAGGTAATAAAAATTTGTTTCTGAAAATCTTTGATTCTCGCATCACAGGAATTTTATTAATGTTAGGTGCGGTGGTTTTATTTGCTTATGGTTTACAAGGAAATTGGAGTGATTTTATCCAACAATGGCAAACTAGCAGATTTATTAATGTAATGAGTTTAGATTTTTGTATGTTGAGTCTATTATTTCCTGCTTTGTTAGGGGATGATATGACGCGACGGGGTTGGAAGGATAATCAATTATTTTGGTTATTTGCTTTAGTTCCCTTTTTTGGGGCGTTGATTTATTTGTGTGTCAGGCCACCATTAAATGAACAAAAACAAGATTACCAAATGATTTGATGCATCAGGAAATAAGTAACTTTCCACTATCACACCAAACCTGATAAAATGTTTTCAATCTAAAAATAAAAATATCTGGAATTTAAAACAATGACAGAGCAGATAAAATTGGAAATGATTCAAGAAGAAAATCTCTTAACAGCAGAGTTTTTTAACCAGCAATGGCAAATTTACCAGAAAGTGTTAAAAAACAATTACATGGGACATCGAGAAATATATAATGTACTCCATGAATTATTAGTTAAACACTGGCAAAAACCGTTTACTCTGCTTGACTTGGGATGTGGAGATGGGAGTTTCACCACTCAAGCTTTATTAAATACTCAAATTGCTGAATATACAGGAATAGATGTATCTGTTCCCGCAATAGAAGATGCGAAAAAAAATATTGCTGTTACTGGTTGTCAGGGAAATTTTATCATAGGCGATTGTTGGCAATTAACGAATGAGTTAGCGCAAAATGAACCAAATAAATTTGATGTTGTGTTTACATCTTTTGCGCTCCACCATTTGCAATTAGAAGAGAAAGAAGATGTAATAAAAAATATCAAAAATCTGCTCAAATCAGGGGGAATTTTCATTTTAATTGATGTAGTTCGTCAAGAAAATGAAGATAGAGATAGTTATGTTAAACGTTATTTAGGGAATGTGAAAAAAGATTGGACTTTAATAACTCCTCAAGAGTATAAAATGGTCGATAGTCATATTTCATCTAGGGATTTTCCGGAAACTCAATCTAATCTAAAAAGTATTTCTGAAAAAGTCGGTTTTAGTAATTTTGAATGTGTTTATCGTGATGACTTGGATACAACACAATTGTTGTGTTTTTACCTATAAAAGCGATATTGTTGTTCTTCTGAAAATCTCCAGAAATCTTCAAATACCATATTATCGTGCTACATAATAGAGATCAAAGTTGTATCTTTAGGAATACCAATAATGTATCAAACAGATCCACCACTTTCCCCTAAAGAAACATTACCAACAATGTATGATCTTCCTAGCGAAGACCCGGAGGAGAAAGGTTTGCCAGATCAATTTCATTTACTACAACCACAATTATTAGCAGACACATTTCGCCCCCCTAACTATCCTAGCAACCAAATTTTTACAGCTAGTGATATGAATTTATATTACGATGGTCGTCATCCATTGTGGCATAAACGCCCAGATTGGTTTGCGGTTGTTGGTGTTTCTTCTCTGTATGAAGAAAGAGATTTAAGATTAAGTTATGTAGTTTGGCAAGAATTTGTAAATCCTTATATTGTGATTGAATTATTATCACCAGGAACAGAAAAAGAAGATTTAGGTCAAACTTTGCGAGATGTGGAAAAACCCCCAACTAAGTGGGAAGTTTATGAGCAAATTTTAAGAGTTCCTTATTACGCAATTTTTGATCGTTATCAATCTGAATTTAGAATGTTTGAGTTAAAGGGCGCTCATTATACTGAAGTGAATTTATCAGATTTACGTTTTTGGATTCCTGATTTAGAATTAGGTTTGGGAGTTTGGCAGGGCAGTTACAAAAATGTTAATATGCCTTGGTTACGTTGGTATGATCAAGATGGTAATTGGGTGTTAACTCCTGTGCAAGAAGAACGCGAAAAAGTTGAACAGGAACGCCAGAAAGCTGAACAAGAGCGACAGAAAGCTGAACAAGAGCGACAGAAAGCTGAACAGGAACGACAAAAAGCTGAACAGGAACGCCAGAAAGCTGAACAAGAACGACAGAAAACAGAAAAATTAATTGCCCAACTACGTGCGCTTGGTGTTGAACCTGAATTAGATTAAATCACAGAATTGATGATGTTTGTTTACCACATTTTATAAATGTGGTTTTTTTATGTTTTTAGGAACTTCCAAACAATAAATTAGGGGTTGCTGAGAAAGTCTTTCCGTGAGGGCATAGGAGTCAGGAGTCAGGAGTCAGGAGTCAGGAGGAGATTGGAAAATTTCTTTGCCATCTCTTGAAATCCCAAAAAATGCACACTTTTTCCGGTATACCCTTCAAAACCCTTGCACTAATTTCTGTGTTTATCAGCCTCTAACCTTTGATATATCAAGGTTTTAGGTTTATTCAGCAAACCCTAAATTATCCAATCTTGTGGGATGGGCTTCTAGCCCATCCGGGTTGAAGGGCAGGCAAGACTTGTACTGAGCGTGTCGAAGTATACCTACCCCACAAAAATTAATTGAATATTTTTTTATCTGGAAGTCCCTTAGTGTTTAATAGCAAAATTCATGAACAACTAAATTTTCAGAAACCAACGCCGACGATACATAAAATAAAGCACTAACCACCATAATAAAAGATTAGTGATAGCAAATAATAATGAACCATTCATATTTCCCGCCCAAGCACTAAACAAATTATCATAAATCCAGGTTTTTGTAGCTACTGCATCTTTACCACTACCTACAGAAGTTTTAACTAAAATTCTGCCCACAACCCCAGACCCAACAAAGAGAAAAATGGCATTTAAACCCATCACTTCCCAAGGAAAACCCCATTTTTTTAAACCCCGAACTTCCACCACTTCATAACACAAAGCTAATACTAATAAAGCCCAACCAGCAGTATAAACTACATAAGAACTCGTCCACAAAGATTTATTAATCGGAAATACAAAACCCCATAATATCCCAATAATTAAACACCCCAAACCCCAAATTACTAAATTAACACTCGTCCTAGTTTTAACCTGCTGTTTTTGCAACCATGAACCAGTAAAATAACCAATTAAAACTGTTACCAATGCGGGAATAGTGCTAAATAAACCTTCAGGATCAAATGGTCCACTTTGATAAAGATGTTGACTTCCTAAAATCATCCGATCAATATAACCAGCAAAATTTCCTTCAGCAGATAAATTACCCGCACCAAAACCAGGAACAGGAATTAATTGCATTGCAACCCAATAACCTAAAAGCGATATTCCTGAAAATATCCATAAACCACGTTGGGAAAGTTGTAAAACCACAAAAGCAGCAATTACATAAGTTAAACTGATACGCTGCAACACCCCCATAATTCTAATTTTACTTAAATCAATGGGTATTCCTTTTAAAGTAAAATCGAGAAAAAAAGTAAACAAAGTCAAAAATAAACCCAAAGCAAATAACACCAAACCTCGGCGAATTATTCGCAAATAAACTTGACTAGTGGGACGGTTTTCTGGTGTGTTTTCTCGTGTATATTTAGCAAAAGAAAAAGGCATTGCTACACCAACAATAAATAAAAAGAAAGGGAAAATTAAATCTGTGGGTGTGCAACCATGCCATTTTGCGTGTTCTAATGGTGGGTAGATGTAACTCCAACTACCAGGATTATTAACTAAAATCATAGAGGCGATCGCAATTCCCCGAAATACATCCAGAGAAACAAGACGCGGAAACGAATTTTTAATTACTGTTGACACAAAAAAATTCCCATCACCATCACTTAGATATTAAGGATAATACATTTTTTTAGAACTTATCAAAGCAAAAATTTTTCCTGTCATCCCAATTCTTAACAAATAACCGTAGCAACACCAAAAACTCTCTTCTTCCTTCTTCCCTTCGTGTCCTACCCTTCGGGAACACCTTCGGTGAACGTACCTTCGTGGTTCGTTCATTTCACGTCTTGACCTCAAGCAAAAAATAAACTTACACATTTGGGATACTCCCGAATCAAACAATTATCAATTGTCAATTCTCAATTATCAATTGATCAGTTGGGTATTTGCACAAAATCAAAAATTCCTAAAGATTAATTTACCAATTTTCCTCTGGTGTATGATTTTTGTTAAATTAACCAGTACATTAATAAGGAGGATAGGAAAACAAACCAATGAATGCGATCGCCTCTACCATAGCATCTATTATCAACACAGAAAACGCTGTCTTCCCTTGGGAAAATCTCGCACCCAGTCAGCAACAACGTATTCAAGCAGCGATAAACCCCAAAACCCATCCCAGTTGTATCGTTTATCCCCACACTCAAGAACAACTGGCCGCAGTCATGTCCGCTGCAAACAGCAATAAATGGTCCGTTCTCCCCTGCGGTAGTGCAAGTAAACTTCATTGGGGTGGTTTAAGTAAAAATATTGATATTGTCGTCAGTACAGAACGTATTAACAGACTCATAGAACACGCGGTAGGTGATCTAACTGTCACCGTAGAAGCAGGAATAAAATTTGGCGAACTTCAAGAAATTTTAGCCAAATATCGGCAAAATTTAGCTCTTGACCCTGCTTTTTCTGCTTTTGCTACCATTGGTGGTATTATTGCTACTGCTGATACAGGTTCTCTACGTCAACGTTATGGCGGTGTGCGTGACCAACTTTTAGGTATAACTTTTATCCGCGCTGATGGACAAATTGCCAAAGCAGGGGGAAGGGTAGTAAAAAATGTTGCTGGTTACGACTTGATGAAATTGTTTACCGGTGCTTACGGTACATTAGGAATTATCAGTCAAGCCACTTTTCGAGTTTATCCTTTACCAGAAACATCGGGAACTGTAATATTAACTGGTAAAGCTGAAGCGATATCCCAAGCTGCTACAATTCTTCAAGGTTCTGAGTTAACACCAACTCAAGCAGATTTAATATCCAGTCAATTAGTTTCTGATTTAAATTTAGGTAGCGGAATAGGTTTAATTGTCCGGTTTCAAAGTATTAGCGAAAGTGTGAAGGAACAGTCTAACAGACTTTTGGCAATTGGTCAAAAATTAGGTTTAAATGGGGCAATTTATTCAGCCGAAAATGAGGCTAATTTATGGCAACAATTACCAGAAACAATACATAATTATGGTAATAATTCAGAAATTACTGCCAAAATAGGAGTATTACCAACTGCTGCGGTGGAGGTGATTAATCAAATTAATTTCGGGTTGATTCATCTCAATAGCGGTTTGGGTTTGGTGCGGTTAGAAAATCAAAATCAGGTTTTGAACGTGCGTGATTTCTGTCAATCTAATTCTGGTTTTTTAAGTGTTTTATCTGCACCTTTTGAAATAAAAGAAAAGTTGGATATCTGGGGTTATAATGGTAATGGTTTGGATATGATGCAGCGAATTAAGAAACAGTTTGATGGGAATTATATTTTAAGTCCTGGTCGGTTTGTTGGTGGGATTTAAGGTTTAAGAATAACGAACCGCAAAGTACGCAAAGTACGCAAAGTTAAGAGGGGAAGAAAGAGTCATGCAAGTTTCGGAAAGTTCGGTGAATAAGACTGCTAGTGTTAAGAATTTACAGGGTTTTGATCCTAGTCATCCTCCTGATCCTAAGTTGATTGATAGTTGTGTTCATTGTGGGTTTTGTCTTTCTACCTGTCCTAGTTATCGGGTAATCGGAAAGGAGATGGATTCACCCAGGGGTAGAATCTATTTAATGGATGCTATTAATGAGGGGGAAATTGCTTTAAATACTGCTACTGTTCAACATTTTGATTCTTGTTTGGGTTGTCTTGCTTGTGTGTCAACTTGTCCTTCTGGTGTGCAGTATGATAAGTTGATTTCCGCAACTCGTCATCAGGTGGAAAGAAATTATAACCGCAGTTTTTCTGATAAGTTAATCCGTCAATTGATTTTTTCTCTGTTTCCTAATCCTGATGTTTTAAGAATTTTACTTTTCCCTTTATTTGTTTATCAAAAGTTGGGGGTTTCTCAGTTATTACGCGCTACTGGGTTAATGAAAAAAATCTCTCCCCGGTTAGCTGCTATGGAGTCTATTTTACCGGAAATTACTGTTAAGTCTTTTCAGGATAATTTACCCGATATCATTCCTGCAAAGGGTGAAAAAAGATATCGTGTTGGTGTAATTTTGGGATGTGTACAACGTTTGTTTTTCTCTCCGGTAAATGAAGCAACAGTGAGGGTTTTAACTGCGAATGGTTGTGAAGTTGTAATTCCTAAATCTCAAGGTTGTTGTGCTGCACTTCCTGAACATCAAGGACAAACTGAACAAGCAAAAGCTTTAGCAAGACAAATGATTGATAGTTTTGCTGATACAAATGTCGATTTTGTGATTATTAATGCTGCTGGTTGTGGTCATACTTTAAAAGAATATGGTCATATTTTAGCTGATGATCCAGAATATGCCCAAAGAGCTAAAGCATTTGCAGCAAAAGTAAAAGATGCACAGGAATTTTTAGCAAATGTGGGTTTAACTGCGGAACTTTCACCTTTAACAGATAAACCTTTAACTTTAGTTTATCAAGATGCTTGTCATTTATTACATGGTCAAAAAATTAGTGTTCAACCCCGTCAGTTATTAAGAAAAATTCCTGGAGTCACCTTAAAAGAACCCATAGATGCAGCTTTGTGTTGTGGTAGTGCAGGTATTTATAATCTGCTACAACCAGAAGTTGCTGAAGAATTAGGTGAACAAAAAGCCCAGAATTTAATCAATACTGGTGCTGATTTAATTGCTTCCCCTAACCCAGGTTGTAGTTTACAAATTAGTAAATATTTGCAGGGTAAAAATATTTCTTTGATGCACCCGATGGAATTATTAGATTATTCTATTCGCGGAGAAAAACTAGAATTGTAAAACTTCAGATCCCCGAATCTTGGGGATCTTATTCCTAGATAGGAAAAATAACCACAGCAACACTAAAAAATCTCTTAAACTCTCTTACCTTTGTGTTCTTTGCGCCCTTTGCGGTTCAATCATATCAAATTTACACATTTAAGATGCTACCCAAAAATCACTATTTCATCATCTACCCCTACTCAAACATTCTGACTCCTGTACGGGCGAAGCATTTGGGTGTTCAATTCTCGATTTTTCCCTAATATTTCTGTCCGAATGCTTCGCCCCTACTGACTCCTAAATTTTTCAAATGTGCTTATTTTCAAACACTAATTTCATCTACTCGGTAGCAGATTTTCAAAAGCAATTGTAAAATCATGACAGCATCAGACCAGGTTATGTTTCCCATTATCCTATGAAGATTCTAGTCTTAAATGCCGGATCTAGTAGCCAAAAAAGTTGTTTGTATGACATTACAGATGCAACTCTTCCCCAAGAAGCACCAAAACCTCTTTGGGAAGGGAAAGTTAACTGGACTCAAGACCGTGGTGTGGCTGAAATTGAGGTAAAAACCGCCACTGGTGAAACACTGCAAGAATCTATTTATGGTGACTCCCGCAAAGCCCATGTAGCATATATGCTGTATACTCTTACTCGTAGTGCTACCAAGGTACTGAGTAATTTATCAGAAATTGATGTGGTGGGACATCGTGTGGTACATGGTGGCTTAAATTACCGCAATAGTGTTATAATTAATGAGGATGTTAAACAGGCGATCGCTAATCTTTCAACCCTTGCCCCAGCCCATAACCCAGCGGCTTTGGAAGGTATAGAAGCCATTGAGCAAAGCTTGGGAGATGTTAAACAAGTGGCAGTATTTGATACAGGTTTTCATAGCACCTTACCGGATGCTGCTGCCGTCTATCCCGGTCCTTATGATTGGGTAGAGAAAGGTATCCGTCGCTACGGCTTTCATGGTATCAGTCACCAATACTGTGCGAACCGTGCAGCGCAAATTCTTGGTCGAGATTTGACAGACCTGCGTTTAATCACTTGCCATTTAGGTAACGGTTGCTCTTTAGCTGCAATTAAAGAAGGTCGCAGTATTGATACCACTATGGGATTTACACCTTTAGATGGTTTGATGATGGGAAGTCGTTGCGGTTCAATTGATCCAGGAATTTTAATCTATCTATTGCGTCAGTCTGATTACTCAGCAGAAAGCTTAGATTATGTTTTAAATAAAGCTTCTGGTCTACGGGGAATTTCGGGTGTTTCCAGTGATTTACCTCAAGTTCTGGCAGCAATTGAACAAGGTAACTATCGTGCTAAACTAGCTTGGGATATTTACGTACATCGGTTACGGACTGGTATCGGTTCGATGTTGGCTAGTTTGGGTGGTTTAGATGCGTTAGTATTTACCGCTGGAGCAGGTGAAAAATCGCCATTAATCAGACAAGCAGCTTGTGAAGCGTGGGAATTTTTAGGATTGAAAATAGACTCGGAGAAAAATAAACAACAACCAATTGATGTAGATATTGCTACACTTGATTCTAATGTGCGAGTATTAGTTATACACACACAAGAAGATTGGGCGATCGCTCAACAATGTTGGCAGTTATGTCAAATTAAACAGTAAAAATGTTGAATCTAATTTAATTAAGGATTATCTTCAAGAGAATTTTACCAAGTTTTGGTAGTAACCACTTGAGCAAATGTGGTATCAACACTATTAAAACTAAATTTCCCAAAAATATAACTGGAACATCTGAAAAACTACTTACATTAACAAATAAATTAGTGATCAACCAGACTAACCAATTGATAAGCTCTTGATTTTTTTTTCTCCCTATATATTTTTTCAGTTCATTGACAATAAATAGATTCAGTATAGCTAATAGCAAAAATAGGATTATCCAGACTAATATTAATATAAAAAATTGCCATCCTGTGATCGCAGCTACTTTCCAAATAATCAAACTTGCAGGAAGAATTGCATATATAAACCAATATACAGAATTTAAATTACTTCTGAGACGCTTTATTATTTGTTCCGTTAGCCAATAATGAGCAGAGACAATTCTTAAACAATCTGCATTTTCTAGGAAATCATAACGAATCTTGTGGATAATATCACCATCAAATAACACAGTAGTTTGCAAAATAATATTAATTTTTTGATCTGCCCTTGATTGATAATAAGAATTAAAGGTGAACCCTGATAGAGAAATAATCTTTGTTTGTGGATTTTTATTAGTCAGTAATTGCCAGATTTGAGCTAAAAACAAATAAACAAGAAAATAAACTTTGGGATTTTTATAATTAACCTGGTTTTTATTTGGCTCAATTACATTCTCAGTCACAAAAGTATAGTACCATAAAGGTAATACCAACCCTGAAGGAATATAAAGAGATAAACCCTGGATTTGCGCTTTTTCAATTTGCTCTATAATTGAATTATTCAAATAAAAACTATACTCTCCTTCATCAACTTTAAATTCCACAAAACTACTGCCCGGAGGAACTTGCAAAGAAAATGAAAAACTATGATTACTATATGCTTTATTGATTTTTTGTTTAAATTTCATAACACCCTAAGTACCCTGCAAATATATCTTGATATCTTGATTAAATTTATCTTGATTTATCATTAAAGTAGCCAAAATAGTTTTATAGTGCGTCAAACGAGGAATTTACATCTGGTTTTATTGACGCACTTTCTGATTAATTTTAGTGAAAAATCTAAATTTTACCAGAAGATAAACCAGCAATATTTTTGACAAAATTAATCAGAAATTCGATGGTTTCACGCCATTGTTTTTCACCAGACACTACACCATCATTATGAATTTTCATAACTATATCTTGATCGGTTTCTTTTAAATTAAATAAATCACGATGATAACGGGTAATAATATCACCGTCTAATTGCATTATCGTTTGAGCATAAATCGTATCTACTTGATCACTTGTGATATCACCACCATCTAATGCTGCTTTTAGTTCCGAAACTTTACGCAAAGTCAACACAAATTTATCATTACTCAAAATTTTTGAGATTTTCTGATAATTATCTACATTATTTTCATGATCTCCAAAAGGAGAAGGTAACATTGACTTTGATTCTTTTTTTCCATCTGCATTTAATCTATTTTCATCTATATATCGCAGACGTTTATTATATATATCTATGACTGCACCATCTGGTTTTCCAGATTCTTTATATTCTAGCTCTTGCTCTAAAAGTATGTAAATATATTCTCTTTCAAGTTGTAAAAATATATTGATATAACGTTCCTGCAAATCTAGAACAATCTGTTTATCTGTAAAATAATTTGGATCACTTATAGCATAAATATTGTAATATGCTTGCCAAGGATTAAACTTAGAACCGCTAATATTACTCACAACTATCGTGTTTACTTCTAAAGTTGTAATGTCTTTCACCAAGACATTGACTGAATCAACAAATTTATTTAGTAAATCTTTGGCTTTGTTTACCGTGCCAAGATTGGTAATATTTTGATTATCTTGAGATTTAGATTCCAAAGCTTTTTGATTTTGAATTTTAGCAAACATGATAACAACCTTATTAACAAATTTTCTACATGAGCATGAATTTGATGCTTGAAGCGATACAAGCAATATGCTTCTCCTGATTGAGACTTTATTTAGATTTAGATATAGTGAGAAGATTTGCAATCATAGATTTTTCATTGTTATATAAAAACTGAAATTTAAATTTCCTAGATATAAAAAGGTAGATTTAAAACGGACTGAGAATATTTTTTAAATCTGCCCCTTTCACTATCAACCAACTAATTAAGGACGTTTTGATGGTTGTGAATTTTGATTGTTTTGACTATGTTTAAGCATAGCCATCAAAATTTCATATAACTTTTGGATACTTTCTATATTTTTTTGAATTATTTCCCGACTTTCTTTCACTTGGCTTAAATGAAATTCCCTCAGTTCTGCATAGGGACCATCACCAATAAATTTACTACCTACTTCATTTTTGATATCACCATCAATCAAATTGATGCGCGTCAACAATTTATTTTCTGGTTTAGCAGTTTGTGACTCATCCGTAAATGATGAAGAAGCATCAAAAACAGAAGTTTCAATTTCTAATTCGACTACATCGGCTATGGCGGTTTTCATGATGTCAACTATATCATTGAAACTCACACCATTTTTTTTGAAATCCAGATTATTTAGCTGTTTTTGGAATTTATTTGGTTTTTCAGAACCTTCTGCATGAATTTGCAAGTCTTCTGCTAACTTTGTTTCAGCCATAATAGCTATGTATATGTATATGTACAGGGTTAAAGTTGTATCAAAATCTTATTGTTGGTTATATTGGTTTTTTTTTCTAGTGTTTGTTTAATAAACTTAACTTTAATATAAGTATTTTAACGTAAATGTAAGTTTATATTAAACATTTCCTATTGTAAATCTGTTACGAACTTGTTGCAAAGCCTGGTAAAATATACAGTCAGGTAAATTTGCTGATAAAGCTAAGAAAAATTATGTTGTTATCTCGTGAATTTATTATTACGCCCTTAGTAGCTTGTTTCTGCATCTTAGGAATTAGTTTAAGTCAATTTCCGAGATTGCAAGAACTTATCAACAGCGAACAATCTATGTCTGTGGAAGCTTTGGAAAAAGAACAACAAAAAGAAGCTTTACGTTTGAGTTTACTGCAACAAATACCCACTTTTGGTTATGATAACCTCATTTCTAATTGGGTATATATTGACTTTTTGCAATACTTTGGTGATGATCCCGTTAGAGATAAAATAGGTTATAGTTTAAGTCCAGAATTTTTTGCAATCATCCTTAAACATGATCCGAAATTTAGAGAAGCTTATCTTGGTCTTTCTGTTAGTAGTTCTTTATATGCAGGTATGCCAGAAAGAGCTATTACATTAATGGATAAAAGTTTAAAATCCCTATCTCCTAAAATCCCAGAAAAATCTTACTATATCTGGCGTTATAAAGGCACAGATGAGTTATTATTTTTAGGTGACTCCCAAGCCGCAAGTAAGTCTTTTCTCAAAGCGGCAGAATGGGCTAGTGAATACGATGATCAAGACAGTAAAAATGTAGTTTCTCTGTCCCAATCTACTGCTAAATTTTTAGAAAGAAACCCTGATAGTAAGTATGCTAGAATTGCCAGTTGGAGCATGGTTTTACAAAATAACGTAGATGAAAAAACCCGCAACCGTGCAATTCAAGAAATTGAAAATTTAGGTGGTAAAATAGTGATTAATAATCAAGGATTACCAACTGTAACTTTCCCAGAAAAAGATTAAGGTAATTGATAATTGATAATTGATAATTGATGATTGATGATTGATGATTGGTAATTGATAATTGATAATTGATAATTGATAATTGATGATTGATGATTGGTAAAAATAAAATTGATTACCCAATCCCCAATCCCCAATCCCCAGTCCCCAGTCCCCAGCGATGCACTGAGCTTGTCGAAGTGTCCCCAGTCCCCAGTCCCCAGTCCCCAGTCCCCAGTCCCCAGTCCCCA
>NZ_JACJPT010000094.1:0-20284 GCF_014696195.1 Sphaerospermopsis sp. FACHB-1094
TCATTATCTCAAAGAGTGTTTAAATGTGATAGTTGTGGCTTTGAGATTGACAGAGATTTAAACGCTGCGATTAATTTAAAACAAGAAGCGGTCAGATTGATCGTGTTAGCCTGTGGACTAGATAGTGCCGACACTGCTAGGGTGAAACAGGAAGAAAAAGCCAACTTTTGTTAGCATTAGTTAGCTTTTTTGTATCGGATAATTATTAATTATTTACTAGATATTTTGCTATGAGTTTTATGATCCAAACCCACCCTGAAGCTAAACGTGTAGAAGAATTGCGACGTTTATTACAACAAGCCAGCTATGCTTACTATGTCCTCGATGCACCAATAATGGAAGATACGGTTTATGACCGACTGTATCGAGAATTACAGGAATTAGAAACGAAATATCCAGAATTAATCACTCCTGATAGTCCTACTCAGCGTGTGGGTGAACGACCAGCAACTCATTTTACATCAGTACGGCATAATATACCTCTATATAGTTTGGAAAATGCTTTTAATGTTGAAGAGTTGCAAAATTGGGATCAACGTTGGCAGCGACACCTACCACCTCAGTATTCTCTGGGGGAAGCGGACTATGTAGCGGAATTGAAAATTGATGGTGCGGCTTTGGCGTTGACTTACCAAAATGGTATTCTGGTAAGAGGTGCAACTAGGGGTGATGGGGTGATGGGTGAAGATATTACCCAAAATGTGCGGACTATTCGCTCTATTCCCTTACGTTTGAATTTTGACGGTTTGGCAGAAATTGAAAAGGTGGAAGTACGGGGAGAGGTATTTTTACCTTTGGAAGTGTTTAAACAAATTAATGAGAAAAGGCAAAAAGCAGGTGAACAGTTATTTGCTAATCCGCGTAATGCCGTAGCTGGTACGCTAAGACAGTTAGATCCGCGTATTGTTGCCCAACGTCAATTAGATTTCTTTGCTTATACTCTGCATATTCCTGGTTTGGATGATGCCAGTATTGCGAATACCCAATGGGAAGCTTTGGAATTGTTACAAAGGCTAGGCTTTCGCGTTGATACTAATCATAAACTCTGTCATTCTCTCAGTGAAGTTGCGGAATATTACCAATATTGGGACACGGAACGGCTAAATTCACCCTATATGACGGATGGGGTGGTGGTAAAATTGAATGCTTTTAAGCTGCAAGAACAACTAGGGTTTACACAGAAGTTTCCCCGTTGGGCGATCGCTCTCAAATATGCAGCCGAGGAAGCGCCTACTCGTGTAGAAAATATTACTGTCAATGTAGGCAGAACCGGAGCATTAACACCTTTGGCGGAAATGCGCCCCGTACAATTAGCAGGTACTACTGTTTCCCGTGCTACCTTACACAACAGCGATCGCATTCAGCAATTAGATATCCGCATTGGTGATACTGTCATTGTTCGCAAAGCTGGGGAAATTATCCCGGAAGTAGTACGGGTAATTAAAGAACTACGCCCTGCAAATACGGAACCTTTTATCATGCCTACCCATTGTCCTGTATGTGGTCAACCGGTGGTGAGAGAATCAGGAGAAGCTGTTACTAGATGTGTAAATGCTTCCTGTCCTGCCATTCTCAAAGGAGAGATTGAACATTGGGTAAGTCGGGATGCTTTAGATATTAAAGGAATGGGTGAAAAACTGGTGCATCAACTGGTAGATAAAAGTTTAGTCCATTCTGTTGGCGATTTATACGAATTGACAGAAGACAAGTTATGTGCATTAGAAAGGATGGGGAAAAAGTCAGCGCAAAAATTAATCAGTGCGATCGCTCAATCCAAAAATCAACCTTGGTCCAGGGTATTATATGGTTTAGGCATTCGTCATGTAGGTAGCGTCAACGCCCAATTATTAACCGAGAAATTTACCACCGTGGAAAAATTAGCCGCTGCAAAACAATCTGATATAGAAGGTGTTTATGGTATCGGTGCAGAAATTGCCCAATCAGTTTCTCAGTGGTTTCGCATCAGTGCAAATCAAACTTTAATTTCTCGTCTTCAAGCCATTGGGTTACAATTAGCTAACATCGAAACACCGAAAATAACAAGTGAAATTAATCCCAATATTGCAGGTAAAACCTTTGTGGTAACGGGTACTTTACCTAATTTAAAACGCGATGAAGCAAAAGCATTAATTCAAAAAGCTGGTGGGAAAGTCACTGACTCTGTGAGTAAAAAAACTGATTTTTTAGTTGTAGGTGCTGATGCAGGATCTAAATTAGAAAAAGCGCAATCTTTAGGAATTAAACAGTTAAATGAGGCACAGTTATTAGAGATGTTAAAGGAGTAATATGAAAAATTCATAATTGATAATTAATAATTCATAATTAGGTGACAAATAATGATTTAAAATCTACTTGAAACCAGTCCGCTGAAAGCAGTACAGGGAATCAAACCCTTGTAAATGATGTTTTAAATTGTGAATTATGAATTACTAATGATTAATCATGTTAAAATATACCCGGATCACATAATCAATGGCAGGAAGTAATTATCTATTCTTCAATCCTGAATCCGCAGGTGATCTCACTTGTATTGGGAGCATACCAATTTTGCGAAAATAAACGCACCCACACCAAAAACTCTCGCTTAACTCTCTTACCTTTGTGTCCTTTGCGCCCTTTGCGGTTCAATCATATCAGACCCTTGGATCATTTTATGTCGTTAGATAAAAATAAATTTACACATTTGGGATGCTCCCCTTGTATTCTTTTAACAAAATGATATCATCACGGGTTAATGACTCATAATCACTTTTTTCCTATTCCCCATTCCCAAACCTAAAATATATGATAAATAATCCCATGAAATTAATATGATACATCAAACTTCCGGCCGCTGGCGTTTAGGACTAAGTTTATCGTTACTTACGGTGTTTTTATGGGGAATTTTACCAATTGCCTTAAAGGTAACACTACAAGTTTTAGATGTCTATACCGTTATTTGGTTTCGGTTTTTGATGTCGTTTATATTGCTGGCAATTTATTTGTTTGTACAAAAAAAATTACCAACAATCGAACAATTACGTTCTAGTTCGGGAAAATTATTAGCAATAGCGACAATATTTTTGGGAGGTAATTATTTTCTCTTCATGCAAGGTTTAGCATTAACAACTGCCAGTAATGCAGAAGTAATTATTCAGTTATCTACTGTGTTATTAGGTTTTGGGGGTTTAGTTATTTTTAGAGAACGTTATACATTATGGCAATGGTTTGGTGTTAGTGTCTTAACTTTAGGGTTTTTATTATTTTTTAAAGCTCAAATTACCAATTTAATTACAGCCCAAGGACAATATCTTGTAGGTAGTGGATTACTTGTATTAGGTGCTGTTTGCTGGGCTATTTATGCCTTAGCACAAAAGCAACTATTACAATCTTTATCATCTTATCATATTATGCTAATTATTTATGGCGGCTGTGCTTTATTATTTACGCCATTTACCAAAGTCTATAAAATTTTTAATCTCGATTTTCTGCATTTATCAATGTTATTATTTTGTGGTTTAAATACTTTAATTGCTTATGGTTCTTTTGCTGAATCTTTAGAACATTGGGAAGCTTCCAGAGTCAGTGCAGTTTTAGCTTTAGCTCCCATTGTCACTTTAATAGCTGTGGAGTTGGTAGCGGGTATTTTTCCCCAGCTTATTCCCCCAGAAAATATTACCTTAATAGGAATTATTGGCGCTTTATTAGTTGTTTCTGGTTCAGTGGCGATCGCCTTGGGTAAGTCTGCAAAATAGAATTTACTGGAAAATTCAGAATTTCCGAAGTTTTTTCAAATAGTTCTTCTCTAAATAGATCAACATAATTAAACGTAAAATAATCTGTGGATAGATCCCTGACTTCTTGAAGAAGTCGATGATTTGAGTCTGAGGTTTTTTAATGTTGAGTTACTGTTCAAAAACAAAGATATTTGATTTTGCAGTCTCATGCAATACAAAAAACATAATTTTTACAAAAATTTTCACAAGGTTTAGATTTATTTACTCTAGAAAGCTACATCATAAACACTGAGGCAAGAGTTTTTTTTATTTACTAAAATTTTCAATATATATCTATATAAATCAATAGACCCACATCCATTTAGGTACAAATTGCTCTAATGATTGAATAGCTAAATTTTTATTTCAGCAGACAAAAAAAGCTCAAAACTATCCAGAACACAGATGTAATCAATAGTATATAAATTAATCAACAGGGTGTTTGAATAACTACCAAATTTAACGCCTCGCTAGACAACATCACGGAAACATTTGAGCGATGAATAGTTTGTTTGGTAACTTTTCCAGCAGCTGGAAAAAAAAATTCTTATTGCTGGTGCTTTCAATGTTGCTGCCAACATTTGGAATGAGTAATTCTGTGATGGCAGCAGAGCAAATTTACGCTGCTTATTCTATCCTGGAAATTCCTATTCCTGTGATGAGTTTAGAAACCTATACAAAAACAGGAATAATTGATGATAAATTAGCAGTTTATCAACAATATATTTCATCTGATAAACTGCAAAAATTACGCAAAATTTTACTTAGTAATGTCAAAATTACTCCCGCAGTTGCGTCACAATTTCTCCACACCCAGCAAGGGGAATTTATGCTGCAACGTTTGGCTAAATTAATTACAGCTAAATCTCCTCAAAATGATTCAGAGATTGAGGATTTACGTACTGCGATTATTTCAGCGTCTGGGGAACCAGAAGGATTAACGTTATTAAATTTATTACGCAATTATCCTAGCAGTAGTATTCGTCTTAACTTAGCTGATAGCTTAGAGATAGCTGGTGAACTGGAAAATATAATTAGTGAAACTCAGCAAGCGATCGCCATACTTCAACAACAATCAAAAATAGAAGCTGCTACTATTCCCAAGAAAAATTTATCCTTCTTAGCAAATTTACAAAATCCTGGTATTTTTACATTTAAAAAATCTACGCTGGAATTTTTTGATATCACCAGAGATCGACATTTATTAACGGATATTTATATTCCCAATCTTCAAAATACCACACCAGTAATTGTGATTTCTCACGGCTTGGGTTTAGATAGCAGTAACTTTCGTTATTTAGCCAAACACTTAGCATCTCATGGATTTGCCGTTGTCGTCCCTAATCATCCTCATCTATTTTTCAACAATAGAAATAATAGGAAAATAGAAGAAGCAAATGAATTTATTAATAGACCTTTAGATATAAAATATATATTAGATAAACTAGAAAAAACCAACCAGTCTGATGGTGAATTTAAAGGTAAATTAAATCTGCAACAAGTGGGAATATTTGGTCAGTCTTTTGGTGGTTATACTGCATTAGCTTTAGCCGGGGCAAAAATCAACTTTCAACAACTACAAAAAGATTGTCAACCAGATGCGCTACAAGATACCTGGAATATGTCTTTATTGTTGCAATGTCGCGCTTTGGAATTGCAAAATAAATCTACACAACAAGAGAATATTAATTTACGAGATCAGAGAATAAAAGCCGCGATAGCTGTTAACCCCATCACCAGTTCTATATTTGGTGAATCTGGTTTAAATCAAATGCAAACTCCTGTGATGTTTATTGGTAGCAGTGAAGATACTGTAGCACCAGCTTTATATGAACAAATCCTACCTTTCTCTTGGTTAACTAATCCCCACAAATATCTTGTTATGCTTGTTGGTGCAACTCATTTTTCTAGCATTGGTAATAGTAACCCTGGAAGTCAACAAATAGCATTACCCCCAGACATGGTTGGTAATGCTTCCCAATCGCGTGCTTACATCAATTCTTTAAGTTTGCCTTTTTTCCAAACTTTTGTATATCAAAAACCACAATATCTTCCCTACCTCAACGCTGGTTATGCTCAAACTATTTCTAGTCAATCTTTAGGTTTAAGTCTCGTAAAATCTCTGAACACTCTACAGTTAGCACCAATATTAGAGCATAATCATCAACCAGCTATACCCAAAAAAAAACTCTCTTTAACTATAGTCAGATGGGGATTTTGGATATTAAATATTGGTGTCTCCCTACTACATTTGTTGATTTTTTAGTGATGTTGTTTGTTTAACTCTTTATTCCTACACTGTAATTAAATAGAAAATGCTATATAATTAATTACGTTCGCGCCAGCGTTCCGTAGGCTCTATTTCTAATTAACAATTACGAATTATTTGTGCAGGGTTTTATCAATTTAAACAAACCTGATGACTGGACTTCCCATGACTGCGTAGCACGAGTCAGAAAACTGTTGCGTTTAAAACGAGTGGGACACGCAGGAACTTTAGATCCAGCAGCTACAGGAGTTTTACCCATCGCTTTGGGAAAAGCCACCAGATTATTACAATATTTACCCGGTGAAAAAGCTTATAAAGCTACCGTGCGTTTTGGGGTGCGTACTACTACTGATGATTTACAAGGGGAAGTTATCACCTCTCAACCTTGTCCTGGCTTAAAATTAACCGCCATAGAAACCGAAATACCCCAATTTATCGGTAAAATTGAGCAAATTCCCCCTAGTTATAGTGCGATTCAAGTTGAAGGTAAACGTCTGTATGATTTAGCACGTCAAGGAGAAATTGTACAAGCACCAGTGAGAACGGTAGAAGTATTAAAAATAGAGATTTTAGACTGGCGTGATAGTGATTTCCCGGAATTGGATTTGGCGATCGCCTGTGGTGCAGGAACATATATTAGAGCGATCGCCCGTGACTTAGGCATACTTTTAAACACAGGAGCAACCCTCGCCGCCTTAACCAGAACAGAAAGCAGCGGATTTTACTTAGAAAACAGCCTCACTTTCACAGACATAGAAAACCAACTGCAAACCGGCACATTTCAAACCATCTCCTCAGATGCAGCATTACAACAACTATCACCCGTAAGCCTACCAGACACATTAGCCAAAAAATGGTGTCAAGGACAGAAAGTTCCTGTAAATCTCGAAATTTCAGATTTAGTAAGAGTTTATGAACAAGACAACCGCTTTTTAGGAGTTGGAAAAATCCAAGATCAAATATTAATACCCCAAATGGTTTTTGAACCTATTTCTTAATATTCAAACCCACAATATTCTTTTCGCAAAGTATCATAAACATCGGGTATACAACCACGCATTTAAAGGCGAAAATTTTTTGAAGTGGGGTATAAATACCCCTGACAAAAACGGACTCCTGCCTTCTGCCTCTTGCCTTCGTTATTCCCAAGTTCCCACATCCCGTAAAATACTAGGAATCTCACCTTGGGATAAGGGAAACTCTAAAATAGTTTCTCTATATCCCAAATATCCCGACTCAGTAAAAGACATCAACATCCGCGCCAACGCTAACCAAACCTCAAACTCATATTCCCAATCACTACCACGTCTAGCACGACCAGCAATAGAACGTAAAGCCCAAAAATAAGAATTTCTGACCACCGAACTACCTTTTTTAAATTCTGGTACATCCTCATGGTGAATAAATAAAACATTATTTTCAATTCTCGCTCTCATAATAATTTTATATTTTCGGCAAACCCTAATGACTGATTACTGATAAAAGTTGGTAAGGCCAAGTAGGAATGCGTTTGACATCCACTGTTATTGTTCCTTGAGACTCAATAGATTCTCAAGTTTTCAAACAACCTCTTAGCAATTTTTGATTACTTCTAATAGTTCACTAGGATGATTAATTAAAAAATCAGGATTTTCCTTAGCTAGTGCTTCAGGAGAATTAAAACCCCAAGTAACAGCAACTACTTTAATATTAGCTTTTTTGGCTGCTTCTACATCTCTGGTTTCATCTCCCACATAAATTACTATTTGTGGTTTGATTTGCTTTTGTCTTAATACATTATTAATTATAGTTGTTTTGCCAAAAATTGTTACTCCTGAGTGAATAAATTCAAATAAATAATCTAAATCATGACATTTGAGAAATGCACTTACATTTTCTTGAGAATTAGAAGTAATAATTCCCAATCTATATTCTTTATCTTTGAGTTCTGTAAGTGCTTCTTTAATTCCTGGTATAGATTCTAAATCTTTGATTTTGTTTTTTAATTCCCCTTTAACTTTTTTCACTAAAAAAGGTATCTTAAACAAAGATATACCTGAATATCTAATAATTTCTCTAGAGGTTAAGTTCCTTAATAGAGTCAGTTCATTAGCAGATATTTGTACATAACCAAACTCTACAGCTAACCGATTGGCAATAGTTACAAGAGCATCTACTGTATCTGCAATTGTGCCATCAAAATCAAAGATGATTACTTTTCGAGTCATTTTTTAGTTTAGATGAGTCAAGATTAGCGCGGGCATTTCTTCGTAACATTTTGGGTTTAATGCGTCGCAAAGCTGATGCTGTAAATCGTCTATCCCACTCCTCATCTGTGATTTGTGCTAATTCTACCAGTTTGGGTGCTAAATTTTCAGGATATGGTTGAAAATCTGTAACATCAGTTATTTGAGCAAAACGCTGATTCCACGGACATACATCTTGACAAATATCACAACCGGCAACCCATCCATGCAAGTTAGTTTTAATATTTTCTGGTAATGTTTCTGCTCGATTTTCAATAGTGTGATAAGCAATGCACCTGTTAGCATCGACTAGAAACGGTTGAGTAATTGCAGCAGTAGGACAAGCTTGGATACATCTTGTACAATTACCGCAATGTTGGGTAGCAGAGCGATCGCTCTCTAACTCAATATTAGTTAATATTTCTCCTAAAAATACCCAAGATCCATACTCTCTTGTAATGAGATTACCATTTTTGGCAATCCAACCAATACCAGCTTTTTGCGCCCAAACTTTATCTTGTACTGGTCCGGTGTCTGCATAATATCTGGCTTTTATACCTTCACCCTGTGATTCTAACCAGGTAGCCAGTTGTTTTAGTTTCTTGTGCAGTACCTTATGATAATCTCTTCCCCAGCCATAACGGGAAATTTTCGCGTATTCTTCTCCTTCTGGATGTTGATGTGGTGTGTAATAATTTAACGCCACACAAATCAGCGATCGTACTTCTGGCATTACCAAACTAATATCCTGACGTTTTGGGTTTCCCATCCATTCCATATCAGCGTGATAACCCATTGCTATCCATGATTGCAGCTTTTGAATTTCTGTAGCGTCTACCCCTTCTACCGCAGCAAAACCCACTTTGTGAAAGCCTATCTCTTGGGCTTTCTCTTTGATGACACTACTAGTTAAGCTACACTTTTTCATGTTTACACTCCTTCCTGGTGTAGTTGCTAAGTTTTTTGTGTTAATGAACCGCAAAGTACGCAAAGTACACAAAGCAAGACTAGGAGTAATTTTTTACCTCAAAGGGGTTAATCAGAAAAATTGCTTTGGCATTATACACAATATCATCATTTTTTTCATTTGTTCTCCTTAACTCTATGATTTGTAAATTTTATTTGCATTTTGTTAAGAAATAATGCAAAATAGTTGACAAGAGGTCAAGCAACCCAGAGTGATGCCCACCTCCCACTGATTAACAACAAATTTAGTTAATAAACTGTGGTGAATATAATGACTTTCACTTCTGATTCAGCTTCAACCCGCTTTTCTGGTGCTTTAAACTACAGCAACCAAACAATTGATACTGTCACCTCAACCATTGCTGTATTTAAAGCCCTCAGCATTGATGACCAACTAGCAGTTTTGTGGTACGCATACACAGAAATGGGTAAATCCATTACCCCAGCCGCTACAGGTGCAGCTAGATTACAACTAGCAGAAGGTTTGTTGAATCAAATCAAACAAATGCCTCATGCAGAGCAGTTAGAAGCGATGCGTGATTTAGCTGGTCAAAAAAATACTCAAGTTTCTCGCTCTTACGGTATTTTCAGTGCTAACACTAAGTTAGCTTTCTGGTACGAATTAGCAGAATTAATGGCAAAAGGTTTTGTAGTACCGGTACCACCAGGTTATCAGATTTCCCGTGATGGCGCACAAGTTTTACAAACTCTCAAAGAATTAGATTTTGGTCAGCAAATTACAGTTTTCCGCAAAGTAGTTACAGAAATGGGTGTTGATCCTTTAGCTGACTAATTGCTGATATTCTTCCAACCTCAATGTCTTTTTACAATTTTATTCCCAGGTAATTACTTGGGAATAATTTATTTTTAGGAGTCAGGAGTCAGGGGGAAGTTAATAACCCAATTCCCCATTCCCAATTCCCAATTCCCCATTCCCCATTCCCCATTCCCAGCAGTTAAAAATATGAATATTACTATTGAAGGAATTACAGAACCAACTATATTGCGTTACTTTACCACTTTAAACGCAGGTGATTTTACAAATACTGCGGCATTATTTACTGAAGATGGTTTGATGTATCCACCTTTGGAGTCTGCGGTTATGGGACGAAATGCGATCGCTTCCTATCTCCATCAAGAAGCGCAAGACATTAAAGCCGAACCCCACCAAGGAATTATTGAAAATTCAGCAGATCAAAAAATCCAAATTCAAGTTACAGGTAAAGCACACACTTCTTGGTGTAGTGTTAATGTTTTATGGTTATTTATCCTCAACCCACAACAGGAAATTCTAGAAGCTAAAATCAAACTTTTAGCTTCACCCCAAGATTTACTTTCCCTGCGTCCACCAAATAAAGAATATACTAAGTAAGTCGGCTTGAAAAAACCGAGGTATGTTACAAAAGGTAAATCCCCTGAAAGTCTCTTCCCTCTTGCCTTTTGCCTCTTGACTTTTGCCTTGCCATAACGATAAATTTTAACGCCTACCTACTTATTACGCCATTCAATAATTATACAATTGCTTCACTTTACCTCTGGAAAAAATGCCAAGTCTCCACCTATTACGGTGGGAACTAAAACTGCACGGTCTAAGAGGATGTTTGAAAAGTCGGAAAGGATGTAAAAAATCTCTCTCAGTATAAGCTGTGAATAGTGAATAGACAGCACGCCTGTGAGCAACATGAGTAAAGCATACCCCAGCAATCTGACTCGTGACCAGTATGAATTGATAAGTGACATGATTCCAGAACCAAAACCAGGAGGTCGTCCGCGTGAAGTCGATATGTGGGAAATCCTGAACGCGATATTTTATGTGTTGGTAGAAGGAGTCAGATGGCGGAGTTTGCCTGGGGATTTTCCAGCATGGCAGACAGTGTACACATATTTCCGCAATTGGCGGAAGGATGGAACATGGTTGCGTATCCACGATAGCCTACGAGATTGGACAAGGATTGAAATCGAACGTCATTCTTTACCGTCTGAGGCGATTATCGACAGCCAAAGTGTGAAAAGTGCGGCAATGGTGAGTCAATCAGTGGGCTTTGATGCAGGCAAGAAAATTACAGGGCGTAAGCGATTTCTGACAGTCGATACCTTGGGTTTAGTCTTAGAGGATGTTTGAAAAGTCGGAAAGGATGTAAAAAAGCTCTCTCAGTATAAGCTGTGAATAGATAATAAACAGGACCCAGAGAGTAGTATGAGTAAAGCATACCCCAGTAACCTGACCCGTGACCAATATGAATTAATCAGCGACCTGATTCCAGAGCCTAAACCTAGAGGACGCAAGCGTGAAGTCAATATGTGGGAAGTCCTAAACGCGATTTTTTATATCTTGGTAGAAGGAGTGAGATGGAGAGCATGTTAAAGCTTTATTAATCGAAAAGTATTGGTATGAGACATTAACTTAACAGATGGAAGTTCGCTAAACGACCCGGCAATGAACGCGGTACTGAAGAAAAGCAAGGTATGGACAAGTGTTAGATTGTTGGGCATTTTGGCTCTACATTTTGAGAAAAATGTTTGCTAAAAGACTTGTTTTTTAGTAAAAACTATGAAATACTCTTAGAATACTACTAAAAGTTGACCGATAAACCGTAGTTAATGTTGACCTCTGGTATTTTGCCAGTCAAAAGAATATAACTCGTAGAAGAGAAGCAATTTCACTTCTATCTTTGGCTGTCATTCAAATTGCAATTTTTGTAATTAGGGGATGTGGAATAAATGTAAAACCTAGACAAATCAAAGGATTGAGGCGAAAAATAGAACAATGAGGTGCAAGGTTTTTCAAGATAGGAGTAGCAAAATTGAAAATAGTGAGCGTGAAATAGGGAAAAATTTGTTGCCAACAGATAGCCCAGACTCTTGTCTTTTGCCTGTCTATACGAGAATACTTTTATGGCTTACGCCACGCTCTGCTATCAGCAAGCCCTAATTAACTAAAAAATCAAACAAATCCCAATCAAGGAAAGGACTAAATGAGTACATTACAACTGTATTTTGCTAAAGCCTCTACTTTTTCCCAAAGAACCCGTGTAGTGTTGCTGGAAAAAGGAATTGATTTTACACCGATTGAAATTGACTTACAGAATAAACCAGAAGCTTTTACCCAAGTTTCTCGCTATGGAAAAGTTCCAGCCATCAAACATGGTGATGTGGAAATATATGAATCCGCAATTATCAATGAATATTTAGAAGAAGTATTTCCCGAACCAGCTTTATTACCTCATGATCCTGCTCAAAAAGCGGTTGCAAGAATTTGGATAGATTACGCTAATACCCGTTTAGTTCCAGCTTTTAATAAATTCCTGCGTGGTAAAGATACCCAAGAACAAGAACAGGGAAAGAGAGAGTTTTTAGAGTCTCTTTTGTATATTGAAGAAGAAGGATTAGGCAAACTTTCTGGTAATGGTCCCTACTTCTTAGGCGAACATTTGAGTTTAGTTGATATCAGCTTCTATCCTTGGTTTGAAAGATTACCAGTTTTAGAAAAATTCCGTAATTTTACATTGCCCACAGAAACATATAAATTACAGGAATGGTGGGAGAATTTACGTCAACGGGAATCTATTCAACAAGTTGCTAATCCTACAGAATTTTATGTAGAAAGATTCGCTAAAATTCTTGGTTTAACGGTAACAACGGCGTAGAATGCGGTTTTTGAGATTACTTTAACATTCCTGTTAATTAAAGTAATTTCACTAAGTAATGAAGATTTTGATGAAATAGAAATAAAGGTGAAAATGATGGTTAAAAGTTTTTCTTTAAAGAATTTGAAAAAACCTAAGTTATTTGCTATGGTGACAGTGTTTTTTGCATTTTTAGTAAGTATTCCCTTATTACCTTTGCCAGTATTATCAGCTAATTCTCGCGCCAATATTCAGTTTGTTTCGCCAAATTGGGTAGCTGAAAACGCCAAAGATCCTAACCTTAGAATTTTAGATGTACGTAATTTTCCTCTCGACTATATAGAAGGACATCTTCCTAATGCTGTCAACATTGCTGATACAGCTTTTAGGGGTCCAAAAGAAGGATTACCGGTACAATATTGGGAAAATCAAAAATTAGGAGAAATATTTGCTAATTCTGGTGTAACAAATAATAGTCGTGTTCTTGTATATTCAGATGGTAGAGATGTTTTAGGTGCAACAATGGTTGCTTATTTACTAGAACGTTCTGGATTGAAAGATATTGCTGTATTAGATGGTGGTTATGGTGGTTATAAAACCGATCAAGCTGTCACAAAAGAATTTCCTAAATACTCAGTCGGTAAATTCACAGTTAAAGATAACCCTTCAGTGCGTGTGAATTTAAGTGATGTGAAAAAACTGATTGGTAAATCAGGAGTTGTTTTTATTGATCCTAGACCAGAAAAATTGTTCCGGGGTGAGGAAAATATTTGGATACGCAATGGACATATTCCTGGGGCGCGAAATATTCCTTGGGTAACATTTACAGATGCTAAAAATCCTCACAAATTAAAGTCATTAGATGAGATTAAAAAAATTCTGGCAGATAAAAAGATTACTCCTGAAAATGACATTATTGTTTCTTGTAGTACAGGACGAGAAGCTACATTACAATATGTGGTTTTAAAGCATCTGCTTAATTATCCCAAAGTCAGAATTTATGAAGGTTCTTGGACAGAATATAGCACTCACAAAGATTTACCAGTGGCTACTGGAGAGGAGAAACTAACTTAGAAAAGAGAAGAGGTGAAAAATAAATCCATGAGATATGCAATTTTGTTAATTACTGCTCCAATTTTCATCTTGATTCCAGTATATGTATTGACTGCCAATAATCTCAATCAAGATAACTTGGTCAGTTGCAGAAGTGGTAAAGAAGAACCTCCCAGTGATTCTACAAGCGATCGCTCAGGAGCTTAATACAACGTAAAATGCGGTTCTTAATATTACTACTGATTCAAGTAATTGCACTTATATCACTATTCACCAATCTACCAGTATTAGCATTTGCCGTTAACCCCTGTCCTCCAGGAATGGTATTAATTCCCGGAGGTACATTCAAAATGGGAGCAGATGATTCTGGTTTTGTGGAAGAGCAAACAGCAGAAAATGTCACAGTTACATCCTTTTGCATAGATAAATACGAAGTGACAAACGCTCAGTTCGCTGAATTTGTCAAAGCCACCAACTATGTAACAGTTGCAGAACGACCTTTATCAAAAGAACAGTTTCCCGACTTACTAGATGAGCAGAGATTACCAGGATCAATGGTCTTTCAAATGCCAAAACAAGGTGTGAAGGAAGTTCAAATTCTCAGTTGGTGGCATTGGACACCCAGTGCTAATTGGCAGCATCCCTTTGGTAGTGATAGCACTATTGTAGGGAAAGAAAACTACCCAGTTGTTCATATTGCATATCAAGACGCTGTAGCCTACGCCCAATGGTCAGGAAAATCATTACCAACAGAAGCACAGTGGGAATATGCTGCTCGCGGTGGGTTGGATGGAGCAACTTATACCTGGGGGAATCAATATTCAGTGAAAAAAGCCAACACCTGGCAGGGAATCTTCCCCTTTTTCAATACTAAAACTGATGGTTATGTAGGAACAGCAAAAGTAGGTTCTTTCCCAGCCAATGGTTATGGACTGTACGACATGACCGGCAATGTGTGGGAATGGACTTCCGACTTATTCAACGATAGATCCCCCACTTCTCAAAGAAGTCGGGGATCTGTTAACCAAAGTTTTGACCCTAAAAAACCTACAGAAACTGACCTTCATGTCATCAAAGGTGGTTCTTACCTATGTGCGCCAAACTATTGTAGCCGTTATCGTCCAGCCGCACGGGAATCAGAATCTACTGATACGGGAACAACCCATATCGGGTTTCGTTTGGTGAAGAATTTACAAGACTAACGCAAAATCTCTCTCTAACATTCTTAATCTTCGTGTCCTTTGTGTCCTTCGTGGTTCGTTAAAAGATTAAGCCTCACGCAAAGACGCAAAGACGCAAAGTTGCAGATTTCTTATACAAGGATATTGTATGTTACATTCAATTTTGCGGGTGCTGTCTCTATCTTTTCTCATCACATTGTTGATGGTAACAAGCCCCGCCTTAGCTGCGACATCAAAGGTTTTACCAGTACGTCCACCGTCTTTTGATGGTGAAATTGGCTTAACTTACAAAGATTCAAAACCAGATTTTCCCGCACCCATTAAAGCCCCGGAAAAAGCCCCGAATGTATTATTAGTATTATTGGATGATGTGGGTTTTGGGCAAGCGAGTACATTTGGTGGACTCGTAGATACCCCGAATTTAACTCGTTTAGCTGAAAAAGGATTACGTTACAACCAATTCCACACTACAGCCCTTTGTTCACCCACCAGAGCAGCTTTATTAACTGGACGCAACCATCATTCAGTCGGTACAGGTGTAGTTGCAGAGTTAGCATCTGGTTTTCCCGGTTACACAACAATTTTACCCAAGAGTGCGGCTACTGTAGCGGAAGTATTACGGCAGAACGGTTATAATACTGCTGCTTTCGGTAAATGGCACAACACACCAGATTATGAAACCAGTGCGGCTGGACCCTTTGACCGCTGGCCGACGGGATTAGGATTTGAGTATTTTTATGGTTTTTTGGGTGGTGATACTAACCAATGGAGTCCGGCTTTGGTAGAAAATACTAAGCGAGTTGCACCACCAACCAATAACCCTGATTATCATTTGACTCCAGATTTAGTAGATCATGCCATTAACTGGATTCATTCTCAACAGTCTATAGCCCCTGACAAGCCCTTTTTTACCTATTTGGCTACCGGTGCTACCCATGCACCTCATCACGCTCCCAAAGCCTGGATAGACAAGTACAAGGGAAAATTTGACCAAGGCTGGGATAAATTACGAGAAGAAACCTTTGCTCGTCAAAAACAACTGGGTGTAATTCCTGCTAATGCCGAACTTACCCCCCGTCCGGTAGAATTGCCAGCGTGGGATTCCTTATCTCCAGATGATCAAAAAATCTATGCCCATGAAATGGAAGTATTTGCCGGATTTTTGGCACATACGGACTATGAAGTGGGAAGATTAATTGATGCCATTGACCAAATTGGTGAATTAGACAACACCTTAGTTTTCTACATCGTTGGTGATAATGGTGCTAGTGCCGAAGGTGGTTTAGCAGGTAGCGTCAATGAATTAAAAGTTTTCAATAAAGTACCTGAAAGTCGAGAACAGTTATTAGCTTCTTTGGATGATTTAGGTAGTCCTAAAACATTCAATCATTATCATGCAGCTTGGGCTTGGGCTGGTACAACACCATTTCAATGGACAAAACAAATAGCGTCTCATTTTGGTGGCACTCGTAACCCCTTGATTATTGCATGGGGCGATCGCATCAAAGATCAAGGCGGACTTCGTAGCCAATTTCATCATGTTATTGATATTACGCCAACTATTTTTGAAGCTGCGGGAATTACTGCACCTACTCAAGTTAACGGGGTAAAACAACAGAAAATCGAAGGTACTAGCTTAGTTTACACTTTTGATGATCCTGAAGCTGCTTCTAAACATGAAACTCAGTATTTTGAGATGTTTGGCAACCGGGCGATTTATGATGATGGATGGATAGCTGCGGCGCGTCATCCCCGATTACCTTGGCAGGGTACAATTAACGCTGACTTCGAGAAAGATCCTTGGGAACTATACAACATTGAGAAAGATTTTAGCGAAGCTAATAACCTAGCATCTGAAAATCCAGAGAAATTAGAAAAACTGCAAAAGTTGTTTTTATCAGAAGCTCGTAAACACAAAGTTTTACCATTAGATGATCGCGTTTCTGAAAGATTTGATGTCAAAAGTCGTCCTTCCCCTGCCGCAGGACGCACAACTTTTACTTACTATTCTGGTGGAGTTAGCATTCCTGAAGGCAGCGCCCCAAGTTTAAAAAATAGATCCTTTAGTATTACTGTTGATGTAGACATTCCTGAAAATGGTGCAGAAGGTGTTTTATTAACTCAAGGTGGACGTTTTGCGGGTTGGGGATTTTTCCTAGAAGATAGTAAACCAACCTACGTTTACAACTTTGCTAATTCCGAAAGGTACACTATTCAATCTCCTGAAAAATTAGCACCTGGTAAATCAACAATTAAATTTAATTTTGATTATGATGGTGGTGGAGTTGGTGCAGGTGGAATTGGCAAGTTATTCATTAATGATCAACAGGTAGCTGAGGGTAGAATTGAAAAAACTTTACCCTACCGTTTGGCATTAAATGAAACTTTTGATGTCGGTCAAGATACAGGTACTCCGATTGTGGAAACCTATCAAGTACCCTTTGCATTCACAGGTAATTTACAGAAGGTTACTTTAAATTTGAATTAAAAATGTAGCAAATGTAGGTTGGATTAAATAACGAAACCCAATAGGCTAAGAGATTATACAGCAGTTTCCGTTATTATGAAGTACAGATATTAATGATAAAACCCTTGTGGGACAGGCATACTTCGACATAGTTCGACTCCGCACTTCGACTTCGCTCAGTACAAGCTCACTAACCGCTCAGTACAAGTCTTGCCTGTTCATAGTGTACCTCATGTACATGGAATATGCTGTATATGTTGGGTTTCACTTTGTTCAACCCAACCTACAGATTTGTTGAAAGTGAAATAAGTGAAATAAGAAATTTATGAATGAAGTTATCCCCATTCTTGACAAAATAGCATTCCTTTGTTTTGTTGTTGCTACTATGTTTGGTACAGGTTTAAAGTTAACTGTACAAGAAATTTGGCAGCCTCTTCGTAATATCCGTTTAGTTGTTTTATCGCTACTAGTAAATTTTGTATTAGTGCCACTTTTTGTATATTTGCTTGTCCAAGTAATACCTGTGGATGAACCTGTGAAAGATGGGTTTATCATTATGGCATTAGCATCAGGTCCGCCAGCTTTACCTAAACTTGCGCAAATAGTTAAGGGGAATTTAGCTTTTTCTACAGGGTTGATGATGATGTTAATGTTCGGTACTGTTTTTTATATGCCGATTGTATTACCTTTGGTTTTGCAAGGGGTACAAGTTAACTCTTGGGATATTGCTAAACCTTTAATATTGATGATGATAATACCATTAGCAATTGGGTTATTTATTAAGTCCAAATCTGAAAATATATCCCTTAGCTTACAAGCAATTACCGCCAAATTATCTAGTTTTGGATTGCTTTTAGGTTTAGTGGTCAGATTGATAGTTCACTTTAGTGAAATTACTGTTTTATTGACAAATGGTGTGATATTTGTATGTGCTATTTTTATTGTATTTTCTTTTACTGTAGGTTATTTATTGGGAGGACCTGGTATTGATACTCAAAGAGTTTTAGGAGTAGGAACTGCACAACGCAATTTTGCTGCTGCTTTGTTAATAGGTACAAGCAATTTTGATGATCCAAATGTGATCAGTGTGATTATGGTAACGAGTTTATTAATGATGGTTTCAGTTGTAATTTTGGGTAAAAATTTACCAGAATTAGATCAAGGACAGAGTGCGGAAATAGAGCAGTTGGAAGTTTCGTGATGACATTAACAGGACTTACGCAACTGGCACAGCGATCGCTAATTATTAGTATATGTGTACTGCAATAATGAAGATGTTATTGAATCATAGGACTTACGCAACTGGCACAAGCGATGGTGCGGCTACGCTGCACCGACCGCCTAAAGACTAAACCATTGACATAGCAATATCTGGACGTTTTAGTTGTCCTATTAAATACAGGACTTACGCAAAAGGGAACGAAAGTAGGGGTAATTCATGAATTACCCCTAAGCAAGAATAAGGTTTTCAGTCACATCTTGCGTAAGTCCTATATTTATCAAATTAAGCATAATTTGCTTTCTAATTATTTAACTCACATTCCGCATAAGCGGAGAATAAAAAAATAATTATCTCCAAAAACATTGTTTGGTAAGGGTTTTCAGGATTTTAGTTCAAAGGAACTATAAAATGTTTATTAGGAATTTATCTCATTTATTGAGAATATTTTTGGAGTAAAGTTTGTACAACCCTGAATCTTTCGTGATAATTATTCAGAATTGGATTTTATATGCGGAATGTGGGGTAATTGTCATGTTGATTTTACAAAAAATAACTGCTTTCATTGAAAGAGAGAATCTATTTTAAAACCTCATGGAATTAATTTTAGTAATATTCTCTATTTTTTGGCAGATAAAGTTAAAATCAAACAGAAAAATTAGGTAAATAAAATTTTTCTGGTTGGGATTTTTCAAAAATATCAATTATCTGGGTCACATCTGCGGAATGTGGGATATAATTTATCTTGTTCTGAATAATTATTAAATTTTAGTCCTACCTCTGGGAGTTTGTCCCAAAATAATAAACAGCGATATGCTTGGTCAAACATATCTCTTGGGTCGCCTAATACTTCACTGTCTCCCCAAACTAACCAAGATTCTAATAAAGTGAAATATTGTTCTGTGGGGTTGAGACTCTGCCAAATTTGAAGAATTTTGGGGTCTAAAACTAATTTAGTCTTTTTACCTTTACCAATAATTTGAGCTAGTCCAGAGGTGTGGAGGAGGAAATAAAGACCGTGTATATAGGGGTAAGATTTTTGTACAGGACGTTTAAGGTTAATGTCTATAGAAAAACTCAATTGAGAGTTAAGTTCTTGCAGATATTTCAGGGGAAACTGGTGGTAAGTGCTACTAACTTCAACACCGTCAGGTTGGAGAAAATCTAAAATAGTTTGAAAGTCTTTTAAAATTGTTCCTGGGGTATGTTGACTAATAGTTTGTTGTTGCAGTATTTGTTTTTTATCATCCGTGAGTGTTAGTTTTTATCGGATGTGTTCTGGAATGAGAGAAAATACGTTAATCATCTGAGGTTAACAATGGTTTACAAGTTAAATTAGAGGAATAACCCGTAAGTTTTACGAGCCAAAAATTTTAATAAAGCACACTGTTTAACCCACGATTCTTTATCAAGTGCAGTAGTTTAAGAGATGCCCCACTAGGCCGCTTTTGTCCTATTTCCCATTTTTGAACTGTTGAAGGACTTATATTCAAAATACGTGCAAAAACAGCTTGACTGACTTG
>NZ_JACJPT010000095.1:0-20264 GCF_014696195.1 Sphaerospermopsis sp. FACHB-1094
CTTTTGCTCCCATGTCAAGTCAAATTTTTCTCTGCTCGCTGCTGCTTATCTTGTTTCTTTTGTCAAGTTCATTTTATACCAAATTAGATGAGCTTACCCTGTATTCCCTTCTATAAATTGTCAACTTTAAACATTGCATTTGTGGAAAGTCACGATTAATTATATCTATAATTTTATCTTGACATTCCTTATTTTTTACAATAAACTGCGCTGTTCCATCACCTTGAGAACCTACACCCTTACCACCATAAATATACTCTTGAATTGGTGAATAATTCAACAGTTGATGAAGTACAGGAGCAGTCAACTCTTCCCTACAAGCAGGAATCAGATATTGATCAAAATTTGCCTGTGCTTATTTCATCAGCATACCGATTTTTTCAGCATCACCTGTTTGTAAAGCCTCAATTGCAGCTTGGGTAATTTCATAACTAATTTTACCCAAAAACTGTTGCACATTCTTTTGTAATTTGTTCTCAGCAAAAGGATAACATTCATTTAATTTACTCAAAATAACCTGAGTATTTTTAGCAGCAGCAAGATCCACAATCACAAAATATAAATCTTGGGGAACTTTTAACTCAATGATTTCGGTATTATCACCATCAAAAATCATCGCAATCAGCCAGTTTTACTCCTGACTCCTGACTCCTGACTCCTGAATTCTGCTGTATACAATTTCACTGTATCAATGATATAATTATCCAATATCTTTAAACATTAAAATACTCTCATAATTTTGCAAATCCATTAATTGAGGGGATTGAAAAGTTCCTATGTGTCTAAAACCTTGTTTTTTATGAAAAATAAGGGAACGCTGATTAAAAATAGGTTTTGTCACAATAAAAGATGAGAACAATGTCTGAGGAAAGTTTTCATATAGTGATTTATACATAAACTGAGCGATTCCTTTACCCATATATTCTTGCTTAGTTGCTAATACTTGAATATAAAGGTGCTGTTCTTGGTGATTGATAATTTTGTTTTTAGAATCATTATCTTCCCAAACTATTTGATTTAAAAATTCATCGGTAATTTTTGGTTTTGATACAGATAAATATCCAACAATATCATCACTTTCATTAACAGCAACGAAATATTGAGTTGAATTGTTTAAATTATTTAACACCTCTTCTTCAGAGATTTTAGCCAATAAAAAACCATTTTCATTTGTGCCATTTTCACCGCGAACATTAGAATTATGAATATCAACAATTGCTCTGATATTATTATTTTCAGCTTCTCTAAAAATTAAACCTTTTATATTCTGTGTTTGTATCATAATTTATGACCTCAAAGAGATTAAAACACAGATTAAATTATAGCATCAGTTATCTTACCAACAACTGAATAACACTAATTATCTAAATGAAAAAAAGTTGTTAGCGTAGCCATTTACTGATTACTAATAGCTTGCTTACAAGCATATCGAGTCTAGGTAATCATTTACGATGTAAGTTGTTGGTTAATAATTACCAATTACCAATTACCAATCACCAATCACCAGTCACCAATTACCCAATATCATTAAGTAATTGTAAATGTTGCTGCACCGGAACAATAGTATTTGCAGCCATCATCCCACTTGCGGCCACCGCAGGTAAACCTATTCCGGGAAAAGTCGAATCTCCACAACACAACAACCCCGATAAAGGAGTAGTCGCACCAGGAAATAAACCCTTTCCTGCAACTATCCCAGGTCCATAACTACCATGATGACGACGTAAAAAACGCCCATGAGTGAGGGGAGTACCCACCAAACTGACTTCACAACGAGAACGAATATCAGGAATAATTCTTTCTAAAGCTTGCCACATTACTTCCGCACGTTCTTGTTTTAATAACTTATATTCTTCACTATTTCTTTCTAAACCTTGCCAAATTTGATAAGGTTCATTTCCTGGTGTATAAACATGAATAACGTGCTTTACTGGTGGTGCTAAGGATGAATCTAAAACGGAAGGAATAGATATTAAAACTACATTTTGTGGCGCATTTACGCCTTTTTCCCAATCATTAACTACTATATAATGAATACCTAAATTTTCCGGTAATCCCGTGGCATCAATTCCTAAATGTAAGTGCATAAAACTATCACATTCAGGTGTTTTTTGTTGTTTTTCTACATACCATTTGGGTAAAGCACCAGGGGGAATAAGTTTGAGAGTATCCCATACTGAAGCATTAGAAACAACAGCTTTACTGGCTTTAATTTCCTGACTATTCCGCAGACGTACACCCACAGCACGGTTATTTTCTACTAAAACCTGCTCGACATGGGCGTTTAAAATTAACTTACCACCATTTTTAGTCAAACCTCTGACTAAAGCATTAACTATCGTACCACTACCACCTATAGGATAATCTAACTGCACACCAGGACGATACCAGTCTGCAAACATAAACGCCACTTCTGCGGCTATTGTCCCATTTGCGGGTAATCCTGATAACAAAAAACAAAGTAAATCTAACCAGTTACGAATAAACGGATCTGTGATCACACCATCAATAATGTTAGAAAAAGACCCTGTTAATTTGATAACATTAGCAGCTTGTTGGAGTAAAGCCGGGGCAAATTTACCCACTGTTAACACTGCACCTAAATCATAGCGTAACGCAGCCGGAGGGAGAGCGATCGCACTCTTACCCAATGGTGTCATAATTTCCTGAAGTTTACGCCATTCAGCTACCGCTTTATCTCCCCGTAGTTTTTGTAACACCTGACAAAACTGATCAGCACCCACTTGAGTATCAAAATTTCCCTCTGGTAAATAACAGCCCCAGGTATCGTAATTAACACAAGGTAAATCTTCCCCAATAACATCTAAAACTTGACGTAGGGGGTTAGGGGAAGGGGTGTAGGATAAACCAGAATATAGAGATGGTCCAGACTCAAATTTGTAACCGTTGCGTTCAAAAACATGAGCAGCACCACCGGCGATGGAGTGACTTTCTACTACTGTGACATCAATTCCATAATGTGCCAACAGTGCAGCACAACTCAAACCGCCAATACCGCTACCAATTACAATTACTTCTGTGTTATTCATGAATCATGGTTAATAACTAGAACTGTAATTTATTGTCGATCACTTTTAGGAAAAAGTAACTCAATTAGAGCTTCAGTTAGGCGATCGCTAGTCATCGTCAATTCATGTTTACCATGTAATAATTCCATCATCAAATAATAAAAATTAATTGTACCAGCAATAATCCAAGCCACTGCTTCCGGGTCAGAACTTCGCAACTCCTGGCAATTTTGCAGATATTCTGTAGAAGCTGCTAAATTTGGTTTTTCAAACTCTTTGATATACAATCGCGCTAAATCGGGAAACCGTCCCGACTCTGCCACAATTAAACGGTAAAAATTCATCCTTGTGGGGTCGAGATTTTCCGCAGTTAAACTTTTAGGTGCTAATTTACGCAAACATTCTGCGGGATCTGCTGGCAACGGTTCTGAAGAAAATACATCCTCAAATTGTTGCTTGGCAATTCTTTCTACGATAGCAGCAAACAACGCTTCCTTATTTGCAAAATAGTTATAAAGAGTTTCCTTCGATACCTTAGCTGTACTGGCAATCCGCGCCATACTGGTATCGGCGTAACCACCTTTTAGAAACTCTTGCATTGCTCCTTGCAGGATTTGTTCGGCTTTGGCAGAGGTTTGATCTGGTTGTTTTGGCATAACTGGGTAAATTTAACATTCTTACTTAGTTGTAGGGTACGTCAGACTGCATAAATCCTGAAATAAACAGATTCTTGATATCTGACGCACCTTACCAATGTGCCAGTTGTGTAAGTCCTGTATGGGATAAACGAACCACAGAGGCACAGAGAACACGGAGGAATGAGGGTTTGAGAGATATTTTGCGTAAGTCCTGTTACTGTACAGTCTAGTCTAAAATCTCTTGACAAACCAAACTGTACGGTCTAAATTAGCATTATTAACCGAACCGAACAGTCTAGTTCGTTAAAAAATATAAAAAAAATATGCGAATCATAATTTTAACTACAGGTTCTCGCGGTGACGTGCAACCATTAATTGCTTTAGGATTGGGATTGCAACAAGCCGGACATAGTGTAAAATTAGTCACCCATCACCCGTTTCAAGAAATGGTGCAAAGCTACGGGTTAGAATTTGCCGCAATGGGTGGAGATGTGCAAGCATTAATGGCACAAGAAGCAGGACAGCAAATGCTAGAAGCCAGTAATCCTGTAAAATTGATTCAGAAATATGCTCAAATGGTTGCGCCATTATTGGCAGAAGCAATGGCTGATTCTTGGCAGAATTGCCAGGATAGTGATGTAATTATTGGTACAGCTTACACCATTTGGGGATTTGATATTGCCCAGAAACTGCAAATTCCCTTTATTTTAGCGGCGTTAATGCCTCAAAGTGCTAACTTTGATTTTCCCTTTCCCTCCCTTCCCCAAACCTTAAAGTTAGGTGGTTGGTTAAATTCCCTCACCTATCCAATATTATTGGAAGGGTTTGGTTTGGTATTCCGTAAAGGTGTAAACCAGTTTCGAGAAAAGACTTTGCAACTAACACCTTTATCAAATTGGCAAAGATTATATGGGCGGTTACAAAAGGTAAATGTACCTTATCTTTACTTTTTGAAATCATTAGCGCAGCGTAATTGACGACCACTAGCAACCAAACCCATAATTTCCTGCGTCATAGTCAGCCAATGTTTAGGACGACAAAAGGAGCGTTTAACTAATTGCAGGGATGAACCTGGAAAATTACGCAATTCTGGTTTAATCAATTCAAACACCCCGATTTTATTCATCACTCTAATCACTCCTAAACTAGAACCTAAAATAGACATTAAAAACCCAGAAATAAAAAATAATTGTAATCCTTTGAGAGTAAAAGACATTTGCAGCATCCCAGATTCATGTAAACCATCAGTTAATACGATTCCTATCACTTTTTCGGGGAAAAGATGGGCATAAAGACGCATATTATAACTACCGAAAGAATTACCAACCAAAATATAGGGCGGTTCTAACCCTGCACAAGTTAGCATTTGCTCAAGTTCAGCTACAATTTGCTTACTGGTACGAGGATAGGGACTAATATCACTCCAACCAAAACCAGCCCGATCATAAATACAAACCCGTGAAATTTTTGCTAATTCTTCCAGTAATAAATAACCTTCAACTCCTCCTAAACTGTGGTCTACCACAATAGTTGGAGATCCTTCACCAGCAGTAACGTAATGTAAATAGTAGCCTCCCACATCCACCCTTTTACCTGGTGGGCGTGTGTGGTCTTCTAACCAACAAGCAATGATTTGATATAAAGTAGTAGAGATAAAAATCAGGATTTTGAGAATTTCTGGATAGAACAAGTTTAAATTTATGAGAATAAAATGTAGGTTTTCCACATCAAACATTTTTTTGCTTTAATAGAGTAATAATTATTATGCTGCTACAGCGGGAGTCATATCAATTCCGGTTAGATCGGTATTAAGTAGTTGTGCCAAATAAATTTCATATTTAAAAGAGGGAACATGAAGGATCAGGAAGTAAGGAATACAGAGATTTTTGTTTTCAATAACTATGTGCAATTAATTTTGCTCTGCCATCCTGTATTACCTACAGATAAAACTATAGGATTATCACGTATCGGAACATAGTTAGGTTCTTGATATAGCGATCCTATTTGACCAAATTTTCACATAATTTATGGATTTATTTGACCAACATTTGATTCAAATAACAGAAACAGAAGCACCACTAGCAGCACGAATGCGTCCCCGAACTCTAGATGAATTTATTGGTCAAGACCATATCATCGGACAAGGACGACTCCTGCGACGTGCCATTAGTTTAGACCAACTATCATCATTAATTTTTTACGGTCCACCAGGAACTGGTAAAACAACACTTGCCCGTGTAATTGCCAACACCACCCGCGCTGATTTTATTGCCATTAACGCCGTACTTTCTGGAGTAAAAGAAATTCGTGCAGCCATTGAAACAGCCCAAGAACAGCGCAAATACCACAACCAAAAAACAATTCTGTTTGTAGATGAAGTTCATCGTTTTAATAAATCCCAACAAGATGCCCTACTACCTTGGGTAGAAAATGGTACAGTCATCTTAATCGGAGCAACAACAGAAAATCCTTACTTTGAAGTTAATAAAGCACTCGTCAGTCGTTCACGTATTTTTCAACTAAAACCACTCAACGAGCAAGACTTATGTCGTGTTGTTGAACAAACATTAAATGATAAACAGCGTGGTTATGGAAACTTAGCAATCAAAATAGACCCTGATGCTTTGGCTCATCTTATTAATGTTGCTAACGGCGATGCTCGTTCATTGTTAAATGCTTTGGAATTAGCTGTAGAAACAACACCATTAACCATTGAAGATTCACCATTCACCGCTAAAACTCAACAGTCAATAACACCATTAACCTTTGAAGATTCACCATTCACCCCGAAAACTCAACAGTCAACATCAGCCAATACCAGAGGTGTTATTCATATCACATTAGCAGTTGCAGAAGAATCCATTCAACAACGAGCCGTTTTATACGACAAAGAAGGTGATGTTCATTTCGATACTATCAGTGCCTTCATTAAAAGCTTACGTGGTTCTGACCCAGATGCAGCATTATACTGGTTGGCAAAAATGGTTTACGCCGGCGAAGACCCACGCTTTATCTTCCGACGGATGTTGATTTTATCTAGTGAAGATGTGGGACTAGCTGATCCCCAAGCTGTGGTGATAGTAAATGCCTGTGCAGAAGCATTTGACCGTGTAGGAATGCCAGAAGGACGTTATCATTTAGCTCAAGCAGCCCTTTATTTAGCAACTGCACCTAAGTCCAACAGTATCATGGGCTTCTTCGATGCTTTAGCAGCAGTTGAACAGGAACGAGAAGCAGAAGTTCCCACCCACCTCAAAGATGCCAATCGTGATCAAAAAGGTTTTGGGCATGGAGCGGGCTATCTTTATCCTCACGCTTATCGTGACCATTGGGTAGCGCAACAATATCTGCCAGCCAGTTTGCAAGGACAGGTATTTTACCAACCATCAACCCAAGGTTTTGAGGGAGAAATTAACGTACAGGTAGCACGTCGCCGTGAAGCTCAACTTGCAGCTATGGTGTCCGGCTTAGGTATTGAGCCAATAGAAATCCTCACCTACAGCAATATAGATGCAGCTTCAGAACGATGGCTGCAACGCACACTTTCCCAAATAGGCACACAGTTGGCGACGGTACGCGATCGCATTTTCACCATCGCTCAATTACAGCGTCATCATGTCGTTTTAGACATCAATGCAGGTACTGGTTTACTGACCTGGGAAGCAGTCCGCCATGTCCCAGAAGGTGGAGTTTATGCTTGTGTTCGCAGTGAAAGCGATGCCCAAGCTTTACGTGAACAAGCTGCGACGTTGGAAGAAATCAGACGACCAATAGTAGTTACTGCAAAGATAACAGAGTTACCTGCTGTATTAGCTTCTCAAGCGTTAGGTGTAAATTTTGATTATATAATTGGTCGAAATGCGTTAGTCAACGAGCCTGATAAAAACGCTGCTGCTCAAATTTTAGCTCAAATCCTACCCCAGTCAGGAAGAATTGTACTGGCAGAGACTGTACCACGGCATACACAAAGACTTTATCGTTTGCTAGATGAGCAAAAGCTAGGTGCTAAGTTATACGGTCGCTTAGTAGCAGCAGAGGAAGCAATTTATACTAATTCTTCCGACTCAATACTGAATTGGAACGCTGAGGATTTGCGAACGTCTTTTGAAGTAGCAGGTTTGAAAGTGGAAGTGGTGCTGGAGCAAAGTTCAACTTTAATGCACATTACATCAGCTTTTCTCAATAGATTGTTCACTTCCAATGCAAACCGACCAAGTTATTTAGATCGTTTAGCTTTGACTCTGACACCACAGGAATTAAAAGCTATAAAGGATATATTCACCCAGTGTTTGCTCAACCAAACAGTCAATTGGGAAAGTAGTATTGCATTTGTACAGGCTTGGCAAAAGTTATGATGAGTAAGATTTATGAGAATTTGTAACATTAATTTAGAATTTGATAGAACAGCAATCACTTTCAGTTTTTGATTTGGTAAAAGATATGAAATTATCAGATTTATCACCAGAAACATTAGAAAAAATCAAACTGGTTAGGTGGGATAGAATTATTGAAAAACATGAAGGACCTGAAGATTGGTCATCGGTTTTGCAATATGAAGAACCGGAATTTATGGAAATTGATGGATATCCAGTATTATTACCTGTAGATAAATCTCATCACCCCAATATTTCCATAATCCGTTCTATTTGGGCTGAAGATAAAAAATCACTTACACTATTTTTATCGGATACCACCTATGAAGATGATCCCTTCTTTTCTGGCTTTATGGCAGTGTGTGACCGCCTGAAAAATGAAAACTTCTTTCTGGCAATTTTGTATCATGAATGGTTTATTATCGAAAGACTAGAAATCTTTGATTAATTGACAATTGTTTCGTTTCATTCAAGGTTTAAAACCTCACCTTTCAAGCACATTTAATATTATGACGGAACTGAACAACGACATTACTGCAAGTATTACAATCACAGTACAACCTCAAGAAAATGGACAGTACATTTGCCAGATGTCATCGTCTTTAGATGATACCAGACAGAATTGGCAATGTTATGGTCAAACAAAAGAACACGCCATCGCCATTGCCTTAGAACAACTAGCTGATGAGTATCGCCGAATAGCGGAAGAAAGACAAAATATAGATTGGGAAACAGTAGAGCGTTCAGACTCTGGAGAACCAATTGCCAAGCATTACCATGTCATTCTGCACTACGAACGCATTGCTGAAGAAGAATCGAAGTTTGAGGCAATGCACAACACAATTATGGGAAATACGGTGGTGGAGAATGCTAAAATCACCGTGATTGAGATTGATCAAAGTATACCCATTGATCCATTAACCCGCTCTTGGGATTGATTGACTATATTAATTGATACAGCAAATTCAAGGTTTATGAGGTACAGTAGATTGAACTTCAAGTTTTAAAACTACCTTCTAAAATTGGTGTACCTCATTTACTCCAAAAGTGCTGTAATTGACAATTTTTTCATTCAAGTTTAAAGTCTCCTCTTTCAAAGAGAAAAAAAGAGAAAATTTCTTATTACACAATCCTCTCACGAATGAGCCAGAGGTAATTGTCTATTGTTGAAAGAACTAAATAAATTTATTAAACTGTTGTGTATTTAATTCAGATAAAACCAAGTAGCAAGATGCAGCGACTACAATAACTTAACGTTTTTGGATTATCCAATGTAGACATCAGCTGATTGCCATTCCCAAGACCATACAGGTAGCAATTTTGTAGACAAAAAAATCATGAAACAGACAAAAACTCTGGCAGCAAAATTACTTTTTGGCATGGTTGTAGTAGGAATTTCAGCTTGCAACTTAGCAACAACTGAGTCCGCCAACACTAACAATCAACAAACACAAACAGCCCAACAAGTCAGCCAACAAACAGCTACTAACAATCAAGCCTGTACCTTAGTAGAAAATGGCTTCGGTTCACAAGGACAGGTAAAACTACGGGTAGAAGAAGTAGTAACAGGTCTGGAAGTTCCCTGGGGAATAGCTTTTCTCCCCAATCAAGATATGTTAGTTACCGAACGACCGGGACGAGTTCGCCTGGTACGGAATGGTCAACTGATTCCCCAACCAGTAGCTACTATTAATGTTACAGAAAGCGGTGAAGATGGTTTACTCGGTATTGCCACCCATCCCAACTTTGCCGAAAACCGATTTTTTTACATTTACTACACAGCTGATAAAAATGGATCACAAGTTAATCGTGTGGAACGATGGCGACTATCTCAGAACGGACTTACTGCTTCACCGGATAAAGTAATTGTTGATAATATTCCCGTAGCGCAATTTCATAACGGTGGGCGCATTCGCTTCGGACCTGATGGAATGCTTTACATTGGCACTGGTGATGCCAGAGAACCGCAAATTTCCCAGGACGTTAATAGCCTTGCTGGTAAAATTTTGCGTGTCACTCCTGACGGACAAGTGCCACCAGATAATCCTTATGCTAACAATCCTGTTTATATCACTGGGATTCGCAACACTCAAGGGTTTGATTGGCTGGATAAATCAACACTATGGGTAACAGACCACGGACCTAGTGGGGATTTGGGAAGAAGAGGTCACGATGAACTCAGTTTAGCAAAAGCAGGAGACAACCTGGGCTGGCCTACTATCTACCGTTGTGAATCAAAGAAAGGAATGGTTACTCCGTCCATTGTTTGGCGTGAAGCTTTACCTCCTGGTGGTGCAGTAATTTATACAGGCAATTCTCTTCCAGAGTGGAAAGGCAGCTTAATAATTGCCACTCTTCGTTCTCAACACTTGCAGCGCGTTGTTTTCAACCCCCAATCTCCCCAAAAAATTGAACGTCATGAGGTGTATTTGCAAGGCCAATATGGTAGGCTGCGAGAAGCAATTATGGGGACAGATGGTGAATTATATGTCACCACCAGTAACTGTGATGGAAGGGGAAATTGTCCTCCACAGAGGGATAAAATTCTCCGCATTACTCGTTAAGTTCATGCGATCGCAAGGAATAGGATTTTGCGTAGGTTTTGTTTATACCCCAAAGCTTCCCATATCTTCCCAGTTTGTGTGTAAAATTCTGGAAACCTAGCTTCAGCTTGTGAAGTCTTAGATAATATAAACATTACACAAATTCAGGTAACGATTATGTAATCCCTTGGCTCAATCAAATTCTCATTTATCGCGAATGGTAGCAACCTTTAAACATACCTATTCGTGAAGATTCCCTACGCAATGATTTTGATTGTAGTCACCAAGGTATAAAAGTCATGTCACAAATTTATAAATATCCGCGTACCCCTCATATTCAGGGTTCGCGATCGCAACCTGGGGATGAAGACCTGGATAGCATTACTTTTGCAAATATCCAAGCACAGCATCTAGTCATTGAAGAAAAAGTTGATGGTGCAAATGCAGCTATCAGTTTTACAGCTGATGGACAACTGCGACTGCAAAGTCGGGGACATTATTTAACAGGTGGAGGCAGGGAAAAGCATTTTAACCTGTTTAAACAATGGGCATATACCCACGCTAGTGCATTTTGGGAAGTTTTGGGTAGTCGTTTTATTCTCTTTGGAGAATGGCTATATGCCAAGCACACAGTTTTTTATGATGCTTTACCCCACTACTTTTTAGAATACGACCTGCTGGACTTAGAAACTCAAGTATTTTTTAGCACTAAACGCCGTCAACAGCTATTAGCAGGATTACCACTAGTTTCTGTTCCTGTGTTGTTTATAGGCAAACTGCAATCTTACCAGCAAATGTTGGGGTTATTGGGTAAATCTCATTATCAAACCCCGGCATATTTAGAAAATTTTGCCCAAGTTTGTCAACAGCAAGGATTAAATATAGAACTTGCCCTCAAACAAACTGATCAAAGTGGTTTGATGGAAGGTTTGTACATCAAAGTTGAACCAGGGGATACGGTAACAGCACGTTATAAATATGTGCGTTCTAGCTTTTTGACTACTATTTTACAATCTGAAAGTCATTGGCTTAACCGTCCTATTATCCCTAATTTGTTGGGTCCCAATGTGGATTTATTTAGTTAGTGGTTCATGCCTGAAGGTAGGAGGCAGAATTCAGAAGGCTTTTATGTTAATTTGAGGGGTTGGATGTAAGTTTTAATCCCTCTGTTTAAAGCCTTATTTAAGAATCGCCTTTAAGCCTAATTATCAATCAATTTTTGTTGCCTTATTTTGGCGAATTGATATTAGCCACTATTAGATAAATGGAGGATAAAGATATGAATTGGACTTTTCCCTATTGTCCAGATGCAAACAATTGGACAATAAATTGGCAAGCATTAGAAACAGAATTTGATTGGTTGAGATCGCTGGCTGAATGTCCCCAAGACTCCCGTTATCATGGAGAAGGTAATGTACTGATTCATACTAAATTAGTATGTGAAGCATTAGTAGCATTACCAGAATGGCAAACATTACCAGCTAAAGAACGCTCAGTGTTATTTGCGGCGGCTTTGCTGCATGATGTGGCTAAACCTGCTGCCACCCAAATAGAAACTGATGGTGCTATCTCCTCTAAAGGTCATGTCCTCCAAGGTGCAAAGATGGCGCAGCAAATTCTTTGGGATTTACAAGTTCCATTCCGGGAACGGGAGGCGGTGGTGGCTTTGGTAAAATACGGTAGTTTACCGCTGTGGTTTTGGGACAAACCCAACCCGGAGAAAGCAGTAATTAAAACCAGTCAAATCATCCGTTGTGATCTGTTGAGTTTATTAGCTGAAGCGGATGTTCGGGGGCGATATTGTGATGACCAAACCCAATTATTGGAACGAATCGCTTTTTTTCGGGAATTTTGCCAAGAAAATCAGTGTTTTCACCAGCCGCGTATTTTCCCCTCAGACCATAGTCGGTTTATTTATTTTCAAAAGGAAAATGGCCACCCAGACTATGCAGCTTATGATGATACGCGCTTGCAAGTGGTGATGATGTCGGGATTACCGGGTGCAGGGAAAGATACTTGGATTCAAGAAAATCTCTGTGACTGGCCTGTAATTTCTTTAGATGAACTCAGAAAAACTCTGAAGATTTCACCTCAAGAAGACCAAGGTGCGGTGATCAATGCGGCGAAGGCTTTAGCTAAAGATTATCTGCGAACTGGACAATCTTTTGTTTGGAATGCTACTAATATTAGTCGTCAATTGCGGAGTTCATTGATACGTCAGTTTGTTAATTATCAAGGGAAAATTCGCATTGTTTATTTAGAAACTTCTTGGGAGGAGTTGCTGCAAAGAAACTGCGATCGCACTGCTAAATTACCAGAAAAGGTACTTTATAAATTGAGGAATCGGTTAGAAGTACCAGATATTACTGAAGCGCAAACTGTAGATTGGATAGTGCATTGAACCAGCTAAATTACAGCGATTTTCGAGTAAATAAACTACATTTTAACCAGAAAATCGCTGGTAAAACTCTGTAAAAGTATCTTGTTGTCTGCTGTTGTCAAGAACTGAAAAAATTACACTTTTAAATCTGCCGCAAAATTGACCACCCGGTAATAAAAAATCTGCAAAGATTTGGGCAACTACCTCTGGGTCATTTTTAAAGACTCCACATCCCCAAGCGCCTAATATTAAGGCATCACAACCGCCCTCGACTGCCAAACTCAAAACTTTTGATGTACGATTAATAAGAGTGGAAAGTATTTTTTCACTTAACTGCGGTTGATTTTTTTGAATCATGCCCGCATTTGGTGCTGGACTGGTAATGAAATCTACAAGATATGGTTTTTCTAGCAACTCTCCATCATCGGTTTTAAAAACTGGGCAATTCGGAGAATAAATCATCCAATCTGAATACAAAAGTGAACTCTCATGGCGATGAAATTCATAATATTGACGGCATTTCAACTGGCTTTTGTAGAGTGCTGAACTTCTTGCTAAACTCTCTTCTTGAGCTTGTGATCCTTTAAGAAATCCACCCCCTGGGTTTTTCGCGGAAGCAAAATTTAAAACACCAATTTGTTGAAATTGCTCAGTTTTTGCTATGCGTTCTGCTCCCATCAGAGTTGTCTCATTTCTGACTTCAAACCCAGTCTCTGAGAAACGAGGAATGCTATTGAGTACCCTGGATTCAATCTTAGCTAAATTGTCAGGACTATAGCATTTTGTCGAATCAAAACAATATTGTAATTCGCGAGCGATATCAACTTGATTGCCATTAGGATATATATAGCTACCGACATCAAGAATTTCTAAGGTATTTTGGGCTATAGCAACTCGTCTCATTAGTGTTCTCTTTACTACTTCTGGCTCATGTGCATTTTAGAAAGATTTTAACAGAGGTACAATATCATTTTTTCTATCCTGAATCCTTACCCAAAACCTTTCTCCTGCGTGAGATTAACATTTTTATAAAATCTCCGAACTCCCGGATAAATTGGCTGATTCACTTTCCCTTCGCATTTATGGAACGCCTGGTTTTCTAACATGGCATAACATCATCAAGTTTAAGTTGCAAATTGGGAAATAGTCCAGAAACAATTATATCTCCTAAACGATATTTTTGCTGTTGATATACGCCCTTCACTAATTGACAGACTGTGAAAGTAGGTTGTTTAGGACTACCAATAAATTGCATTCCACCTAAACCACGAAAATCAACAATCCAAATAAGTCATAAATTTATACGGTAGCAGGAAGTTATAGCAGAAGTCAGAAGTCAGGAGTAAAACTCTTTTGTAGTAATAGTTTCATGATTAATTGATGTCCTAACTACTCTGTCTACGGCTATATTTTATTTTAACAAAAGGTGAAAATAGCTTTCTCATACGGGAGCATCCCAATTTTGAAAAAATAACGGCAGCAACACTAAAAAACCTTTGTAAGTCTCTTACCTTTGTGTCCTTTGCGCCCTTTGCGGTTCAATCATATCAAGGTCTTAAATCATTTTGACCTTAGATAAAAATAAATTTACACATTTGGGATGCTCCCTTCTCATACTGCCAGGTTTTTCCAAAACTAAATATACATAGGTTTTTTAAACTAGATTTAGTGTAACAAGTACCGAAGAAGCCCTAAATTAAACTTTGATTTTTCGTTTTCACCCGTTGATAAAATTCCTCCATTGTTTCAATAAAAGAATTATCTTTATGCCAAAAAGCCGGAAAATCTCCTTGTTTCTTAACAAGAATTGCGGAAACACCACTAGAAGTTGGTACTTCTATAGTTTGAGGTAAACGCTTTTTACCTAACCAAAATTCCCTTACACTGGGCTTTTTACTAACAGATTGTTTTTCTAGCTTGGTATAAAACGAAGTAGAAGACTCTAAACTAATTTCTTGGGTATTCAATTCCTGTGCTAGTGCTTTACCTAAGTTAGAATTAGCTAGTTTAGTCTGAAGTTCCTGTTTTGATAAACCACGTAGTTCAAATAATAGAAATGGGTTATTATCTAATTGGGAAGCAACTAAATAATAAACTCCAGCAATGTGTTTACAGGGGTTAGCATAATCAGGACAAGAACATTTAGTTTTAAAATCCTTACTACTATGAGGTAATAAGTGTAATCCCAATTCCTGAAAAGTATCTTCTATATTTTCTGGAACTTCATTCAGTAACAATCTAGAAACAATACTAGCTTTGGATGATAGCTGCTCAATAGCTTCATTCCAACTACTTTTAGCGATCGCTTTAATTTCAATAGAAATATTGTAAGTCGGTTCTTTATACACGCCAAAGTAAGGATTAATTGAACCTTTGACTCTGGCAGTGATATGATTTTGTTCGATTTCAAAATTCAAAACTTTACCATTATTGGCATAGGAACGACCTCTTTGCAGGCGACTATCATCAGTAAAATTTTCTAATGCTTGAATAAAGCGATCGCCCCACCATGTCCGACTAAATTTAGCCATAATAAGTACCTGAGCAAAATTAATTTAACATATTGATTGAAACCCAAAATGCCTATATTCCTTATTTATTCCCTGTTGCCTCTCCTAAATATACAATTTATTTACCACTACTTATTTTACTCCAAAATTGCACTTTTATTTAAAGTAATCAGTTGTTTAAATGCCTCGTTATCTAACTCTGTTAACCAAGATTCATCATTTCCTACCACCCCAGCAGACAGTTTTTTCTTATCTTCTATCATTTGGTCTATTTTCTCTTCTAAAGTACCAATCGCCACAAATTTATGCACAAATACATTCTTTTTCTGTCCAATCCGAAAAGCTCTATCTGTGGCTTGATTTTCAACTGCTGGATTCCACCATCTATCAAAATGAAAAACGTGATTAGCTTTAGTTAAAGTAATCCCTACACCACCTGCTTTTAGTGACAGAATAAACACAGATGCTTCTGTATCCGGGTCTTGAAATTCAGTAATCATCTGTTCCCGACGTTGGCGACTTGTGCCACCATGCAGATAGTAAGTGTTACAATGTAAATTATGTTTGATGTGTTTCTCAATTTGTTCGCACACTTCTGTAAATTGACTAAATATTAGCAAACTTTCACCTTCAGAAACAGCTTCATCTACCATTTCTACTAAGCGACTAAGTTTATGAGAACGTTCGGTGGAAAATTCGCTGTTATCTTGTAAAAATTGAGCAGGATGATTACAAATTTGCTTTAATTTCATCAAAGTTGAAAGAATTAAACCTTTGCGTTGAATTCCTTCGGCTGTTTGTAATTTCTCTTCTACATCTTTGACGACTACTTCATATAAAGATGCTTGTTCTTTAGTTAAGTTGGTGTAGAGTTTTTGTTCAACTTTATCTGGTAAATCGTTAATAATAGATTTATCAGTTTTGACTCGCCGTAAAATTAAAGGTTCAACTAATTTCTTCAGGGTAGTAGATTTTACTTTGTTGTTATCTTTTTGAATCGGAACTTCAAAAGATTTACGAAACTGTGCTTCTTTACCTAAGTAACCAGGATTTAGAAAATTAAAAATTGACCATAAATCTAATAAACGGTTTTCAACAGGAGTTCCTGTTAAAGCTAGTCGGTGTTTAGCTGCCAGTTTGAGAATAGCTTTGGTTTGTGCAGCTTTAGGATTTTTGATATTTTGTGCTTCATCTAAAACAATTCTTTGCCATTCAATACTTTGCAATAGTTTTTCATCTTTGCGAGCTAGGGTAAAAGAGGTAATGATTACATCATGTTGTTGACAAGCGGTTTTGAATTCAGGAACAGTTTGGATGCGATCGCTCCCATGATGTACCATACTCTGAAGATGAGGTGCAAATTTAGCAATTTCCTTTTGCCAGTTACCAACTACAGATGTAGGTGCAATTAATAACGTCGGTAACACAGATGTTTGAGAACGGTTGATATTCTCTCCATCTCTCCCATTTCCTCTATCTTTTTTATCCTTCTTCTTTTTTCCATCTTCCCTTGTTTCTATCTCACCCTCAACAGGAAGCGACTCTTTCTGGTATCTCTTATTTCCTCTATCTTCTTTATCCTTCTTGTTTTTCTCATCTTCCGATGTTCCTATCTCCCTCTCAAAAGGAAGTGACTCTCTCTCCTGAACAAGTCTAGCAATTACCTGTACCGACTTCCCTAAACCCATATCATCTGCTAAACAACCATTTAAACCCAACCGTTCCAAATATTCTAACCAAGCAACACCACGCTTTTGATATTCTCGCAGACTTACTTGCAAATTTAATTGGTCAGAAATTGGTTCTAATCTACTTTTATCTTGTAGTTTCACCATCATATCTGACAAAATTTCATCATGTTCAATATCCCAATCTTCCCCAGCTTCCGCATTCCGTTGTAGAAATTCCAAGACAGACATCTCTGGTTTTTCCTCACCATGAGATTGCCAAAATTCTAGTAATTGCTGCATTTTATCTCGGTCTAATTCCATCCATTGACCGCGAAAATGCACTAAGGGAGCTTTAGCATTAATTAATTGTTCCCATTCTTGTTTAGTAACAACTTCCTCACCAATTGCTAATTCATATTCATATTGCACCAAAGAATTTAAACCAAAATAACTTTTGTTTTCTCCCTTAGTTGCAGAACGACTGTTACCGGAAGCTTTGAGTCGCAGTTTAGCACGACGACGACCAGCAGGAGTATACCAAGCAGGAACAGTTACTTTAAAACCTGCATCTTCTAACACCCAAGCACTTTCTTGTAAAAATGCAAATGCTGATTCTAATGTTAATTTCATTCCTATAGGAGTATCTGTTTCTAATCCTTGCCATAATTGAGGATACATCCGTGCTGCATATCCTAAATTTAACAACAAATTAGTTTCAAAGTTATTACCATAATGTTTGTGAATATTAGTTTTTTCTTTTTTATTCATTGGCCAATAATCTGCCAAAGCTAACTTTAAAGAAGGGTCTTGTTTACTAGACACCAAAAACTGCATTTCCCAGTTGTCTATTTGTTCAGCAGGAGGAGAGTTAAGTTGAAAACACAGATAAAAAGGTAATTCTGATTGGGAGCGAGTAATCTTACTTTTCCATGTCTGCCATTGTTTATATTCTTCTAAGGTTACATTCGCTGTGCGGGGATTATGATGTTGAGAATAAAAACAATAGTAAACTAAGGAATCTGTAATTTGTTTATCAAAGGCAATGGTTGAGGGTGTATGATTAACTATGTTATTGAGGATAGATTCAGAAAAGTGGCGTAATAGGGTTTCTTCATCAAAAAAATCAATATTTTCATGCTTTGTGGCTGAACCAGCTACACAAATCAATGGCATATATTCAATATATTTCTGAATATTAGCTTCATACTGTTCAGAAATAATTTCCCACCCAGTATAAATTTCAAATGCAGTTGGAATCGGTTTTTTAGTTTTACTTTTGGTTTGAGCAGATTCCAATTGGCGATATTTGAGATCATGATAATAATGAAGTAGTCAGAACTCTGATTAAAGAGACAATGTATTTTATAGAGTGGATTGCCCCTGATGTAGAATTTGATCATGCTTTTGAGTTAGCAAATTTAGGAAGATTTCTAACTCGTTGGTTATTTAATGTAGAAGCCTGGAGTTACACAGAAACTAAAAATCAATTTACTAAGGAATTAGAGAACTGGAATAATAGAATGTTACAAATGTCAAAATTACTAGCTGCTTAACATTATGACTCAACCACCATTACCTCAACCAAAATTAGAACCTACTGGAATTACCTTTGACCAATATGTAGAATTCACGCCCCAAAAATTAGAATTGAGTAACGGATACATGGGATACGGTGGACAAAACCAGCTTGGGTTTCATTTAGCAGTGCTTACAAATATGGGATTATTAAAAGCAGCCCAGCACACCAATTTAGCATTGTGGGTAGAAGCCCTGGACTTTGTAGTAAGAGAAAAACTAGCAAAAGTTGATGCTCCCCCAGAAGTAGCAGAAGCAATGTTAAATAGATTCAATCAGGCAATGTTAGACCTGGAGACAGTGATAGATTATTTGGAACAATAATTTATAACGGCATGAATAATCCCCTGAATATATTGTAACCTTTGTTTAAGATAATCAGAATTCCCCTTGATGTTCAAATTTTGATAAGAGTCTTCAACTTCTATTTTCGGCAATGTTTAGCAAGATGGGATTTGATTTAGGTTGTGTTCTTCTCCTGATGGATTAAATTTCGTTTTGGTTTCTTGGGCTTGCACGTTCATGTTTGATTGCTATATTTTATTAACAGTTTAAAAACCTAACTTATGGCAGACTTGAGTGGTATGTGGTTGGGAACTTACTGGCAAGAGGGAAACCCGACTCGGTTTGAAGCAACTTTTATTCAATCTGGTAATACATTGACTGGTAATATCCTTGACGACAGTTATCTGGGAGAAGCCCGGTTAAGTGGTGAAGTAATTGGCCGACGGGTGCAATTTACTAAAAAATATTTGCTCCACAAACAAACACCAGTAAATTATCAGGGTAATGTATCCGAAAATGATGATTTCATGCAGGGAACATGGGATTTAGGTATCTTTGGTTCTGGAAACTGGGAAGCTCATCGCAGTGGTGATAACCTGAATCTAGAACTTAAAAATCGCTTAGAAAAGCGAGTTCCAGTGTCAGTTTGATGTAGGGTGATGCCTACGGTGAACGATGCGATCGCTAATTTTGAATCGCTAATTTTGAATCGCTAATTTTGAATCGCTAATTTTGAATCGCTAATTTTGAATCGCTAATTTTGAATCGCTAACTTTACCCTAAAAATGTCAACTAACAGAATTTGGTAATTAATCTTGGAATCAGAGGTATTCAGTAACTTCCTATTAGTCAGATTTAGCGATCGCCAAACAATGATTAAATATTATCTTGTTTATTTTGAAGAGTAAATTAAAAATGAAAGCAAAAATCAGAGATACAGAAATCTATTTTGATATTGACGGTTGTGGTTTAGCAGTTGAAGAACAGGGAATACGTGAAAAACCTGTTGCTTTCATCATTCATGGTGGACCTGGAGTAGACCACACCAGTTATAAACCCTGCTTTTCTCCCCTCAGTCATCATTTACAAATGGTCTATTTTGATCATCGGGGTCAGGGAAGGTCAGCCCGTGGACTAAAAGAAACCTATACCCTAGAAAACAGAAGTGTTGAATGTTAAGAAATCTGTGATAAAAATAGCCCAAAATATATTAAAATTTGAGCAAGCTATATCAAAATATTGATTTGATCATGATTATAAA
>NZ_JACJPT010000096.1:0-20169 GCF_014696195.1 Sphaerospermopsis sp. FACHB-1094
TAACGATTACATGATTCAAGTTCTCAGTTCTTGTTTCATTGACTCTACATTAGATTCCGATAAGCCCTTATGTCAAGCCTGATTGAGATGCTCTTACCCTGATAATTAGTTGGTATCCTTTTATCACTTTCGTTTCTTCTTGGTGATAAATGCCAAACTGAATTTAGTTCATTTTCATTCCATAAATAGTGAGTTGCAAATTTTCCATCTTCTAGTAAGTAAGTTTTATATATGTCTGATTTAATACTTTTTTCTAATTCGTTAAGAGCTTTTTTTAAAATATCTGGATTTGGTAAATTGACTAATAAATTCGATAATTCTACAGCTACAGGATTAATGTCAATACCTATAAATCGTCTTTCCCTAATTACTGCTTCACGAGCAACTAAGCCTGATCCTAAAAATGGATCTAAAACAATATCACCTTTTTCTGTTAAGTTTTCAATTAAAAATGATAAACATTCAATTGGTTTTTTACCCCAATATTTATGAAAAGCAGCTAATCCTTTATAGCCTTTTGGTAATACTATTTTTTCAGGATTTGTTGTTGTCACTTCTAATTCAAATAGACTTAATTGTTTAACAAGAGATTTCATTATTTATGTAATAAAAATTATGTTTTATTTAAAGACCCGGATTAATTTAGCCAACCAAAATAGATTATAACATCAATTTTAAAATTATCAGTCGTTAATAAAATTTAACAAAAGGTCTTTATAACTAGGCGGATATAATTTACATCTACACAAACTCATGGCATCCGAAAAAAGCGGATAAAAAGTAGATGTAGATATAGGTTGGGTTTCTTTCCTCAACACAACATCTTTATAATTTAACTGCTTTGGGTTGCGCTTCGCTTAACCCAACCTACGAAAATAAAAGATTGAAACTATTATACCTGACATCAATTAAAATTGCTAGTATTTCCATCCATCAAACAGGAGATTATTTTATAGAAACAATAAATTATCCTAAATTAGTCAAAACAGTATTAACAAAACACACAGAAAATTATTTAACCAAAGTAATAGAACTTGCGTCTCTGCGTGAGATAAAAAATCATCCCAAAGTCAAAATACCTTCTGGAAAATCCACCACCAAACGCAACAACTTTAACCACTCAGAACCCAATAAAACTTCATTAATTCCTTTACCAACATTCACGGGAATTTGATACTGCTTTCCGTCTAATATCACTTGACCTAAATAAATCTGAAATTTTGATTCACCTTTCGCAGTCCGTAATATTTCCTCCCCACTATACACCCATTCTAATCCATCTAAATCTTGTGTATTAATAGCCATAAAACCTGCAAAACCCGTATCAAATAGGGCATCTATAGGAAGATTTAAGCCATCATTAGTAACTAATTCAATTTCAAAAAATAATTGCCCATTTTCTCCAAAATAACCCTCTATCATATTGTGCCAGTTGTCCCCGTTTCATTCAAACAAAAAACGAAATGTCTAGCTTGAGGATATTTTTCCAACATTCTTTTATGAGATTCCATCCTATCCTGATCAATTAAATATTCTCCACTATCTGGTTCTATAGCAATATACCAACCATAGTGATTTTCAATATATTCAGGACGGACACGCTCAAAAATTGCCCGACAACGTTGATAAAATATTTCATCTTCTGCTTCTCGTCTGGCTAATTCTTCTGGTGATATAGTCAATTCAGGAAAAATTCTTCCTCTTCTTACCATTCTTTTTGATGTTATGTAAGTCATCTTATTAACTTAAACTCCAGTTATTATTTTAACTTAAATTGTGCTTAATTGCAACTTTTATCATTATTTGAACATAAATTTTAACATGATTTACCCTCTTTATTTTCATCATTAAAAGCTGCTGCTAGGTCAGGACTGGTGATTGCGATCGCACTTTCATGCCATTCATGAATAGTAGCATCAATCAAATCCCAAGCCTCATTAGAAGTATCAGTTAAGCGAAAAGCCTCACTCACTTCTTTAATAAAATCTTGCAATTCATCAGCATCAAATACGCTCAACCATCCATAGGGATGCTCATAACCTATTTTTTGTCCTAATAATAACCGAAACGCAACCGATAACACCTCAAAAACAGCCTTACTTTGTGTTACCCCTTTCACAAGATAAGCCATATCTACACGACGCAATAGGGCAAAAGATTGGTCATTGCGAGTAATTGTGATTGGATGTTCATAAGCTTTGTCTAGAATTCGTCCAGGTTGACGATTCAACTCAGTGGCTGTAATTAGCTCATCTGAGAACGCATTGCTAAAAATTGCAATTGACATGATACTTGCGTTTTCCAGAAACGCTGATTTAATCTAAATATGATATTACGTACTATTATACGTAACCTTTATCATTTGTCAATAGGTAACATTACAAAAACCTTTGTTTCGGTTTTCATTTTTTCTTTGCGCGAAACGAAAATCACAACTATTTCAAGAACCAATTGGTAAAATATTATTAGAAAATCAACACCTTTGTTTACTTGTGTTCGATTCAAAACGAGAGGAAATACTGCAATGGATATCTTAGATAAATATCGCCAAATCATTCAAAAAATATTAACGGAATATTCCCAACTTCCCTACGCTTACGGAGAACTAGAAAGACAACTAATAATCGGCCAAAACGCCAACCATTACCTACTACTAACATTAGGTTGGGAAAATAATCAACGGGTGCTATAGTATTAGGTTTTAAATCTCCTTACATCAGACAATTTACTGATTTTGCCCAAGATTAAACTTTGCGTTCCTCCTCTGCGTTCTCTGCGTCTCTGCGTGAAATAAAAAGTATTCATCTACAACGACTAAATTCTGCATCTGGTAAATTAGCAAATGCTTCTCCCACAGTAACATAAGGTAATAATCCCAATAATTGACAACCAGGACTATGAGTAGGTAATGGTAAATCAATACTACCAATATGTTTTCTAGAACCAATAAAAAACAATCTTTTCCTTAATTGAGGAGTACCGAAATCAGCAGCTAAAAGTACACCTGATGACACATTATAACCTAAATCAATCATATGTTTTTCAGGATCAAGGCGAATCATCCTTAAATTGGGTCTTCCTTGTCTGTTAGGATCATTTTTGACATAAAACTTAAAAATCTGAAGTGACTGAATTTCATACAGCTTTAGGACAAACACTTAATTATCGTACTGTTTTAAGAAAAAAAGAACCCAACCGTATCTTATAACCACACCATTGTTTCTATTAAAAACGCTTGAATCAACATTATTACAGAGAATTGGTATTAGCCCCCCTTAAAAAGTGGGTTGGGGGGATCTAAATATTACCTATTCTAAATTAATATCACATCACTGCTTGATTCAACTTACTGTTTCTGAGCATAAACCAAAAGACTCTTGTATTTTTCAACTAGGTAAATTTTACCTTGGGCTGTAAATGATTCGATGATTTCTTCAGCTTTAGCATAACCTACAGACTGTGTATAGAACAGTATTTTCCCGTGAGGATTCAATTTTCTGAGAAATAAATCAACCATTGATTCATCATTATGATGCACAAAGGGAGCTTCTTCAGCCATATAAAATTCACCAATATGAAAGAGTGCAACCACATCTAACATTGGTAAAGAACGATCTGTGAGAGTGTAGATATCTGTACAAAGTACCTTGTAAAATTTAGCTAGTTGGCGATTTTTACGGCACATTTGCACATAAGCTTCATGTTCAGGAATAGAAGCAGTAATACCAATAATTTCATTGGGTTTTGCTAACTTCTGATTTTCTAATCCTAAAATGTGATGAGCGCCTGTACCAAAATGAAATACTGTCCGATCCTGAATATTATATTTTTGCAAATATTCGATTAATTCAAGATCACATGGACAGAGATGGGGTTGTAATTCCCATGATGATTTTGTGCGGTAGTAGTCATTACCTACCCAGTGTGGTAAAACAGGTTGAGTCAAGCTAACTGAGTAGTACAATTTTGCTAATTGGCGATTACTGAAGACAATATCACGAATTGTTTTTCTAACAGTAAGAACCATCTGTTAATCCTCAATAATTTGGAAAAAGTGAATTATGTTTTGATATTTCGGCTACTAAATCAGTCCAGATATAATGCTAAATTGATTTTGTCTATGATTATTATTGATAATTAGCTATTTAGCTATCTGGACTGCTCACCAACTAATAAAATGCCCCTGTATGAGTACCAATAACATGGATTAGATATGGCTTGATTGTTAATTCAGCAGGGACAATTATCTTTTATTTCAAGTTATCTACCCTTGGCATGAATTAACGTTTATATCTTGAAGATATCACTGTAAAAAGTTTTGGTACTTTATTTACCGTAATGGTGGTTAGCTTAACATATAAAATTTTGAAGAAAATAAAGATTTTATCAATTTAATATAAAAAATATAAAAACTTGTGCAAATTAAACTTTAAACTTTTAAGTAATTCTGATTTTTACACAATATAATTACTAGGGCAAGATATATAATCATGTATTAATCTTACCCACATCCAGCAAATTCACTTAGCCATTTCCTTCATGTAAAAATTGAGCATGGGAAGGATCAAAGCTACTTGCAACTGATACTGTATAACCTACTGGTGCTTCAAACATAAACCAGTCGCTTACATTAATATCCAGTTCTGTGTCGGGAATGGTAGCTGGTTATTTGGATGTGCAATCTGTAAATGCTGTTAAACTATGATCAGACTAGACCCAAAGTAAATTTTGTGCTACTTGGTTGGGACTAATAGGATACCATTGTTGAGTCCAAGAAAATTGATTTTTCATGATTATCAAAGTCCAATTTGTTTATTTTTTTTGTTAAACTATGCTTTTATTGAATAATCTTAACAATTAACATTTAACAAAGCACAAGGCACAATATAGACAAGTGAGCGATCGCCTTTATGAGTTACTGTCTTAACCCCCATTGTTCCAAACCGGAAAACCCTGATGATGTCAAGTTTTGCCTAACTTGCGGTACTAAGTTACTTTTAAAAGAACGTTACCGCCCTATCAAACCCATCGGACAAGGTGGTTTTGGTAGGACTTTTTTAGCGGTGGATGAGGATAAACCCTCAAAACCTCCCTGTGTAATTAAACAATTTTTTCCCCAAGCACAGGGTACAAATACGGTACAAAAAGCAATAGAGTTATTTAATCAGGAAGCTATTCAGTTAGATGAATTGGGAACACATCCCCAAATTCCCGCGCTGTTGGCTTATTGTACTCAAGATGACAGACAGTATTTAGTCCAAGAATTTATTGATGGGCAAAATTTAGCTCATGAATTAATAAACAAAGGTACTTTTAATGAAAATCAAATTCGACAATTGTTGAATGATTTATTAAATGTATTACAATTTTGTCATAGTAAACAAGTCATTCACCGCGATATTAAACCAGAAAATATTATTCGTCGTATTAATGATAATAAGTTAGTAATTGTTGATTTTGGGGCTGCAAAATCTTTTACAAGTACAGCTTTAAATCATACAGGAACAAGTATAGGTAGTCCTGAATATGTTGCACCAGAACAAATGCGGGGAAGGGCAATTTTTGCCAGTGATATTTATAGTTTGGGAGTAACTTGTATTAATTTATTAACAGGGCGATCACCTTTTGATAGTTACGATACCCATAACGCTGCTTGGATATGGCGACAAAATTTACCAACTCCCGTTAGTAACGAATTGGGTAATATTATTGATAAAATGGTAGAAACTATCCCTGGTCGGCGTTATCAAACAACTGAGGAAGTTCTGCAAGATTTAAATAACATAAATAACAATTTAAATATTCAAACTTCCGCAGTTATCCCACCGACAATAATTACTCAACCAGTTAAACAAAAACCTTCAACTTCTCAACCTACAGTTTCTTCTCAAACTTCTAGTAAAATTGAGCAAGAATTATTAGAAATCAAAACACAGTTTACAGGTGGTAAAGTGCAACCGCAGAATGTGACACCACAACCATCTGTGACTACTAATAATTCTACCAATAATTCTACTAATAACGATGCTATAGATAAAGACTTGGAAGAAATGAAAGCTAAATTTTTAGGTAAATAAAATAGATGGTAATTTTCAGATGGTAATTTTACATCATTTATCAGATTTTATTAACCCAGATATGGAGGTTGAACTTGCACCACCTAACTATTACTATGAGGGAAAATGTCCCCAAACAGGGGAACTTCTGAAATTACCACGCACGGCGTTAAGTGAAGCTATTGCTAAAAGTTTAATGCAGCAAATTCGGGAAAATCAACTTTATAATAATGAAGGGAAAATGTATGGTATTCTATTAGTTGAATTACCCAACGGTGAACAAAGAGTTATTAAAGCTTTTTCTGGTCTTTTAAATGGTTTAAGTGTAGTTGCAGGTTGGGTTTCACCTATTCCCGGAAGAGCAGAAATAGCTTTAGCAGAAAAGCAAACTTTAATAGAATTGGAAAAAATTAAACAGGAAATTATTCAACTTCAACAAATTCCCGAACAAGAACAATATGAAACCTTAGCTGCTAAATTTCAACAACAGTTAGACAACATGAGTTTAGAACATAATTATAGTAAAAAACAACGACAAGAAAAACGCCAACAATATCAACAAAACCTCACAGGAGAAAAGTTAGAACTTGCTTTAGCAGAACTAGAAGCAGAAAGCCGTCAGCAGGGAATTGAAAGAAAATACCTCAAACGTCGTCAAAATGAAGTTTTACAGCCTTTACATGATAAAATAACAGCCACAAATAACAGAATTAGAGAACTCAAACAACAGAGAAAAGAGCTATCCAGGGAATTACAAAACCAAATGCACGCAGCTTATAAATTAACTAATTTTTATGGAAAATCTTTATCTATCCAACAATTAATACCAACAGGAACACCTACAGGTACAGGTGAATGTTGCGCTCCCAAGTTGTTACATTATGCAGCAACTCATCACTTAAAACCCCTAGCAATGGCGGAATTTTGGTGGGGTGAATCTTCAGAATATGATAAAATTCAGGATACAATTCAGGATACAATTCAAGATAAGATTCCAGGAAAATTTTATGGTGCTTGTGTTGAAAGATGTCAACCGTTGATGGGGTTTTTGCTATCTGGTTTAAAAATTGCAACTTCTGATTTTTCAAACTTAGAAATTATTTATCAAGATCAATGGTTAATTGCAGTGAATAAACCACCGGGATTATTATCAGTACCGGGGCGGTATGTAGAAAACCAAGACAGTGTTTTAAGTCGTTTACGAAATTTGTATGATTGGGAATTAATGTCAGTGCATCGTTTAGATCAAGAAACATCTGGGATTTTAATCTTAGCAGGGGATAAAAACACCTATGCACAGATAAATCAGCAATTTGCCAACCGACAAATACATAAAATATATGAAGCGATTATTGCAGGTTCACTGACCACAGAACAAGGAGAAAAAGGTATTATTAATTTACCATTGTGGGGAGATCCTGAAAACCGACCTTATCAAAAAGTAGATTGGGAAAAAGGTAAACCCAGTGTAACGGAATTTCGAGTTATCGGAAAAAAAGGAAATTACACCCGTGTAGAATTTAAACCCCTAACAGGAAGAACTCATCAATTACGGGTTCATGCTGCGGATGTAGCAGGATTGGGAATTAATATATTAGGCGATCGCCTATATGGTTGCAATGCTAACGCTACTCGATTACATCTACACGCCAGAGAAATCACATTTAAACATCCCCACACCGGGACAAATCTGCATTTACAAACAGTAACACCGTTTTAAGGGAATAGGGAATAGGGAATAGGGAATAGGGAATAGGGAGCAAAGGGCAGGGAGAAGTTATTTCGTTATCTCGTTCCCAGTCTCTGACTGGGAATGCCACCAAGAGGCTCTGCCTCGACTTTTACCTCCTGCCTCCTGCCTCCTGCCTTCTGCCTTCTGCCTTCTGACTCCTTGATCTCCTTCTTCTCAGATGCAGCCTTTATCGGTAAACTCATATATTACATACTCATACTCATAACTGGAGAAAAACACTTTGGGCATAGAATTACGCAGTTTCGTATTTCTAGACAACCTGCAACCGCAACACGCAGCATATATGGGAACAGTAGCCCAAGGTTTTTTACCATTACCAGGGGATACATCCCTGTGGATTGAAATCTCACCCGGTATTGAAATCAATAAAGTTACAGACGTAGCTTTAAAATCCGCTTCTGTCCGTCCGGGAGTGCAGATAGTAGAACGACTTTATGGACTTTTGGAAATACATTCCGGTTCTCAAGGAGAAACACGAGCCGCAGGACAAGCGATTTTAGACTTGTTGGGAGTCAGAAAAGAAGACTGTCTTAAACCCCGTGTGGTTTCTAGCCAGATCATCCGCAACATTGACGCTTACCAAACCCAACTCATCAACCGTACCCGTCGCGGACAACTGCTACTGGCAGGACAAACCCTCTATGTTTTAGAAGTTGAACCCGCTGCTTACGCTGCACTGGCAGCTAATGAAGCGGAAAAAGCAGCCGCAATTAATATTCTGGAAGTGCAAGCTGTCGGCAGTTTTGGGCGACTTTATTTAGGAGGAACGGAACGAGATATTTTAGCCGGTGCAGCAGGAGCTTTAACCGCAATTGAAAATGTACCAGGCCGCACTCCTCAAAGTCAGCGTCAAGAATAAAAGGATTAATAAAAATGGCACATCAACAACATCTAACTTTATTAAAATCAGGTGCAGTCACTTGGACAGGATGGAGAAAAGAAAACCCGGAAATTGAAATTGATTTGAGTACCGCTAACTTAGTAGGAGAAAACTTTCGGGGTGCAAATCTCCAAGGTGTGAATTTAAATAAGGTAAATTTAAGTTATGCTTTATTGGTCAGAACAAATTTTCAAGGTGCAAATTTAAGTAGTGCTAATCTCTCTCACGCTAAGTTAATCGAAGCTAACTTTTCTCAAGCTAATTTGAGTCTCGCTAATTTGCAAGATGCCATTTTGACACAGGCTAATTTATCTCAGGTAACTTTAATTGGTGCTGATTTAAAAGCCGCTAACCTCATCTGTGCAATCATTACAGACGCTAATTTAATTGGGACAGATTTTCACAACGCTAATTTAAAAAATGTCGATTTAGCAGATAGTAAACTCATCCGCAGTAATCTGAGTTTTGCTAATTTGATGGGTGCTAATTTAATTAATGCTGACTTGTCAGAAGCTAATTTATATGAAGCAGAAATAATGCAAAGCTATCTTTATCAAGCTAATTTTTATAAGGCAAATTTAACTAAATCACATTTAGGAAGTTCTTACTTATTCCGCGCTAATTTCAGTGAAGCTAATTTAACCAATACTGATTTAACTGGGGCTAATTTGAAATATGCCAATTTAGCAGGTGCAAATTTAACAGGTGCAACCCTCAGAGGTGCAAATTTAACAGGTGCTAACCTCAAAGGTGCAATTTTAACTGATGCTATTTTGCCAGTTGCTTTTGGATCTGATTAGAATCGGCAAACTAATCAACGCCAATATATAAATTATTTAAATATAATTTTGCCAAAAAAGTTACACAAGTCATTTTTACCGCCAAAATTCTGAGAATTTCTGTCAATAAGCTTTTTCCAGATAACGATTTTCCAAGGGTCTTGACTTCTGGACTGGTTATGATAATATGTGTATTTGAATAATCCAAGGGGTATTAATGTCTAAATTAAGATTTAATTAAGATTTACTAAAATTTAAAGATTTGTAAAATAAATCTAGACTCTCTAGTGGACTAGAGGGTTTAGGATAAATTAGACAACACAACAGGACTCTCAGCCAAAAATTGGTAACATGGGTAAAACAAATTGCTGATTTTTGGCAGAAATGCCCTAAACCTTCCTTGGGAAGCGAAAGGAGCAAAAGTGATGCTTAACAAATCAGTCAACTTTGGTATTTTAGGTTTACTAGCCGCTTTATCCCTCACCAATAGCGCCATAGCCCAACCACATCAACATTCGCCTTCTACCCCTGCTGGTGAGACAAACACCATGCCCCATACCATGCCCCAGCAACAGGAAGATCAGCGTTTTCTGAAAATGATGGTTCATCATGATCAGAAAACGGTGAAAATAGCAGATTTGGCCATACAGAAGGCGAAAAATCCCCAGATAATAGCGTTGGCCACTGAGATAAAAACCGAGCAAACCCAAGAAATTGAGCAATTACAAGCTTTGTACAAACAGTTATATGGCGCAGAATTGCCCGCTGGTGCTATGAATTGTATGGACATGGGTGGTATGGGTGGTATGGGTAGAGGTAACGGTATGGGAGGAATGATGAGTTTAGAAGCTTTAGAAAATGCCCCCAACTTTGACCAGGAATTTTTGCGGAAGATGATTCACCATCAACAAATGTCAGTGAAGATGGCAAAGACAACTGCTGAAAATGCTAATGAGCCACAAATTCGCAATTTAGCTCAAGCTATCATCAAAACGCAAACAGCCCAACTTGAGAAATTGCAGCAGTTGCAAAAGGTGACAGGTAACAGGTGACAGGTGACAGTTATCAGTTATCAGTTATCAGTTATCAGTTGAACCTTAATTTTTTGTTCACTTGATTTTTTCACTTTCTTGTTTAAAGTTATGACAATCAAACTTACAGTTCCGGGAATGGCTTGTTCTGCTTGTGCCAACAATATTACCAATGCAGTTAAAGCCGTAGATGCTAACGCTAATGTGGAAGCTGATCCCAAAACCAAACTTGTCAATGTCGATACTCAAGCTTCAGAAACTGCTATTAAAGAAGCTTTAACTGCTGCTGGTTATCCTCCAGCTTAATAGTTAGGGAGATGGGGAGAAATTTATTAGACCTGTTCCCTGTTCCCTATTCCCTATTCCCTATTCCCTATTCCCTACTCTAAATTATGAATAATATTACTCTCAAACTCAAAGGAATGAGTTGTGCTTCCTGTGCTAATAATGTGGAACAAGCTATACTTGCAGTTCCTGGTGTGATTGATTGCAATGTTAATTTTGGTGCAGAACAAGCAACAATTAATTATGAACCACAACAGACTAATTTAACAGAAATTAAAGCTGCTATTGAAGATGCTGGTTATTCATCTTTTTCTATGGTAGAAGCACAGGGTGAAGATGATGTGGCACAAGTCCAGAAAATAGCAGAAGAACAAGAATTAAAGCTTAAATTATGGACAGGGGGGATAATTAGCACATTCCTGTTTGTCGGTTCTTTACCGATGATGACAGGGTTAAAATTACCTTTTATTCCTGATTTTTTACATCATCCTTGGTTGCAGTTAATATTAACAACTCCGGTGCAGTTTTGGTGTGGAGGTTCGTTTTTGAGAAATGGTTGGAAGTCTTTAAAACACCACACTGCAACGATGGATACTTTAATCGCTTTGGGTACTGGTGCGGCTTATTTTTATTCTGTAGTGGTTACGCTTTTCCCTAGTTTTTTTATTTCCCAAGGTTTAGAAACTCATGTTTATTATGAAGTTGCAGCAATGGTTGTCACTTTAATTTTATTGGGGCGGTTTTTGGAACATCGCGCTAGGGGACAAACTTCGGAAGCTATTAGAAAATTAATAGGTTTACAAGCAAAAACTGCTAGAGTTGTGCGGGATGGAAAAGAAATTGATGTTCCTATTCAAGATGTAATTATTAATGATATAATTTTGGTGCGTCCTGGGGAAAAAATTCCCGTTGATGGGGAAGTTATTGATGGTAATTCAATGGTTGATGAGGCGATGGTAACGGGTGAAAGTTTACCTGTGAAAAAGCAACCAGGAGATGAAGTTATTGGGGCGACAATTAATAAAACTGGTAGTTTTAAATTTAAAGCAACTAGGGTAGGTAAGGATACTTTTTTAGCACAAATTGTGAAATTAGTCCAAGAAGCTCAAGGTTCTAAAGCTCCTATTCAAAGATTAGCAGATCAGGTAACAGGGTGGTTTGTTCCTGCTGTTATTGCTATTGCGATCGCAACTTTTTTGATTTGGTTTAATTTTACAGGTAATTTTACCCTTTCTCTGATTACAATGGTGGGTGTTTTAATTATCGCTTGTCCCTGTGCTTTGGGTTTAGCTACTCCTACTTCTGTAATGGTAGGAACTGGTAAAGGTGCGGAAAATGGTATTTTAATTAAAGATGCCCAAAGTTTAGAATTAGCACATAAAATTAAAACTATTGTACTTGATAAAACCGGGACTTTAACTCAAGGTAAACCCACAGTTACAGATTTTGTGACTGCTAAAGGTACAGCTAATCAAAATGAAATGAATTTATTAAAATTAGCTGCATCTGTAGAAAGAAATTCTGAACATCCTCTAGCGGAAGCTGTGGTAAAATATGCCGAATCTCAACAAGTTAATTTAACAGAAGTTACGGATTTTTTAGCTGTTGCTGGTTGTGGTGTACAAGGTATTGTTAATCATCATTCAGTGCAAATTGGGACAGAACGATGGTTAAATGAATTAGCAATTAATACCGATGCTTTGCAAGAATATAAAATTGCTTGGGAAACCGGAGGAAAAACTGTCATTTTAATTGCTGTTGACGGAGAATTAGCAGGAATAATGGGTATTGCGGATGCTTTAAAACCTTCCTCAACAGCAGCGGTAAAAACATTGCAAAAGATGGGTTTAGAAGTGGTAATGTTAACAGGAGATAATCAACCTACTGCGGAAGCTATCGCTCATCAAGTTGGTATTTCTCAAGTTTTCGCTCAAGTCAGACCTGATCAAAAAGCTGCTATTGTAAAATCATTACAATCCAAAATCCAAAATCCAAAATCTAAAATTGTCGCAATGGTGGGGGATGGTATTAATGATGCACCAGCGTTAGCGCAAGCAGATGTAGGAATAGCTATTGGAACAGGTACAGATGTGGCGATCGCTGCAAGTGATATTACTTTAATTTCTGGAGATTTGCAAGCAATTGTCACCGCTATTCAACTTAGTCGCGCTACCATTAATAATATTCAGCAAAATCTCTTCTTTGCTTTTATTTATAACATCATTGGTATCCCTGTTGCGGCTGGTATTCTTTACCCTATTTTCGGTTGGTTACTTAACCCCATTCTTGCAGGTGCAGCAATGGCACTTTCTTCCGTTTCTGTAGTTAGCAATGCTTTAAGATTACGTAAGTTTCAAGCAGGAGTCAATTAAATGTTAAATAAAACATTAACTCAAAAATTCAATCAAAAATTCAATCAAAAAATCCTGTGGGTAAGTCTTGCTTGTTTAATGTTATTAACATCAAGTCCAGCAACAGCAGAAAATTCCTATTCACATTCACAGCATAATCAAAATCAACAGTTTCAAATTATTCAGCAACCTTTAGAATTAAAATTTGCAGTAACTATTGCTGGTTTAGGTTTAATAGGTTTAGAATTATGGTGGTTTATTTTTAGTAAATCAGAGGTAGGAAGGTAGGAAGATAGGGAGTTTAATAACCCAATCACCAATTACCAATCACCAATTACCAATTACCAATCACCAATTACCAATTACCAATTACCCATCACCAATTACCAATTACCAAATTTATTTCTGAATAATTGGACAAATAGTATCTTCAGGTTTGATTTCTGTATTTTGCCAACCGGAAAGTAATTGATTAATTTCTGAGCGTAAAGTTAATAATTGCTCAATTTGATGATCAATCTGTGATAACTTTGCTTGCAGTTTTTCTTGAATTTCACAACAAGGGGGTTTACCGTGATCATAAACTTCCAAAATATCTTTAATTTCTTCTAAACTTAAACCCAAATGTTGCGCTCTTTTAATAAAAGATAATCGAGTTAATACATCAGACGAAAATTGTCGATAACCTCCTTCAGTACGTGCTGATGCTTGAATTAAACCTAAACTTTCATAATAACGAATTGTTCTAATAGGAACACCACTTTTTTCTGTTACCTGACCAATTAAAAGTAGTTGTTTATCTTCAATTAACACAGCAGATTTTCCCAACTCTTGTTTTGATGATAACATAAGAATGGGAATAGGAAATAGGGAATAGGGAATAGGGAATAGGTTAACAATCTTACCCAATCACCAATCACCAATTACCAATTACCAATTACCAATCACCAATGAAGTACCGAAAATAACCGTTTTTATTTGCTGGGTGTGATATTTCTAGATTACCCCCTTGACTATAAGTATAAATCTAAAAATGAACGTCAATTCAGCAAATTTGAACCATACTAGAAAACCTAAGATTTTCAATCAACCAGAACGTTTTATTGAAGGTTGGTATTGGGTAATACCTTCTAAAAAGTTACGAGTTGGTGAAGTTAAACCCGTGACAATTTTGGGTAGAGAATTAGTAATTTATCGTGGTGAAGATAAACAAGCTGTGATTTTAGATGCTTACTGTCCTCATTTTGGCGCTCATCTGGGAGAAGGAACAGTAGAAGGTAATGAAATACGCTGTTTTTTTCATCATTGGAAATTTGACTCTGAAGGTTTTTGTGTAGAAATTCCTTGTTTAGAAGAACCTGTTAAAGTTAAAGCTAAAAGTTGGCCTACTGCTGAACAATATGGGTTAATTTGGGTTTGGACAGGAGAAACACCACAACAACCTTTACCGTTTATTCCTGAGTTGGAAATGGAAGAATCTGACAGTGCTTTGAGTGCAAGATTTATCACCAACTGTCACCCTAATGTTTTTATGATTAATGCTATTGATGCTCAACATTTTAACACAGTTCATAAATTACTATCAGAGTTTAATTTTGAAAAACAAGAACTCAATGAAAATGCCATTACTTTTACTAATACTACTCACTCAACTCCTGATTACTGGTTAATGAAATTGATTCGTTCCTTTTATAAAAAACCAGTTAACTATCATCTTTGTTATTGGTATGGCATGACAGGAATGATTACAATTAGTTTAGATTTTTTACAATTTCATCTTATATTTGCTTCCCGTTTAATAGAAGCGGGTAGAGCAGAAATAATGACAATATTAATGACTAAAAAACGCTTGGGTATTTTCGGTAGATTACATAATCACTTGGTTTTATGGCTGAGTAAATTTGTGGCTGAAGACTTTATCAAAGACGACAACAAAATTTTTCAAACTATTCAGTTTAATTTAAAATCTCCTATTGACCTAGATCAACCCATAATTCAATTTATTGACCATTTAGAAAGACAAAAAGCTTTAAAATGGGGAACTTGGTATATAGATAGAATGAATGACGGTGAAGTGAGAGAAATAGAGAAACGCCCAAAACGGGAAAAATGGCACGATGAATTAGTTAATGATTGAAAATTCACCATTTTCACAATAAAAATGAAGTGGTTTGTTTTGCCACTTCATCAATTCCCAGGTAGAACCTTAGTATTGAGTATAACGACTACACAATTTTCAAATAGTATAAGATCAAACAGAATTGAAAATTCTCTTCATGCCAGTGAACAGGGTATTGAGGAGTTATGTCGATGAATGATAGCAATGGCGCATTTTGTCAAGGTCCGTTATTGCTAAATTTAAATACATTTGCTGTAATTCTGTGGATAGATTCGGGTTTTTGATCAAATGTTCTATCCTGCTTTCCAACAGAGAAATCAGGGTATTTAAGTTTTCCTTGGGAACTGGATGTTGTGGCTGTATTTGCCAATCTGGTTGTTGAGGTGGTTCTGGGGAATTAGTTTGGTTGCTGAGATATTCTGCTTTCTCAGCTTGTAATTGCGCTACATTTCGCTGTAAAGTTTCTATGACTCCATACATTTCTAAGGGATCAAATATCCGCAACAAGCTGGTTTGAGTCACTATTCCTAACTTTGATCCCCAATCCCAGGATACAACTAATCGTTGTACTCGCCGCTGCTGCATTTCTTGATGGGCTGACCATAGGGAATCTTCTGGAGTTAGCAAAAACAAGGGTGTACTCATCGCTGTTTTTGCCTCAATTTGGTCTAAATTTAACCCCAATGCTTGAAATTGCACAATGTCTCTTTCGGTAACAATTCCTACAGGCTTAACAGCGTGCAGAATATTATTCCAGGAGTCTGTTTTGGTTATGACTATACAACTCACTTTATGAGTTGCCATCATCTGCGCCAAGGTGAGTACAGAAGTTGTTGGTGGTGCATGGATTACCTGGGTTGTCATTACCTCTGACACTCGCCTCATTTTTAGTAGGTTTGTGGGGCGTAAAATTTGTCTAATACTTTCTGGGGAAATAATTCCTAATACCTCTTTGTGTTCATTGACGATTACCAAATGGCGAATACGATACCGACGAAATAAAAACAGTGCGGCAAAGATGTCCTTAAATGCAGTTTCTGACAGGGTAATTACTGGATGCGCCATGACATCAGCTATTTTTACCCTAGCAAAATCCGTACCCGCAGCCGTAAATCTCACAATATCTCGTTCTGTAAAAATACCTAATAATTCCCTCCCTTCCATGACTAGTACACAACTGGAGCGTGTACCTTGCATGGAATTAAAGGTAATTCCTGCATCAAAATCCGGTAATAAGCAACTATTACCTCGTGTCTGATTCATTAAATTTACAACTTCCATCAGGGAAGTATGGGGTGCAACCACCAGTGGTTGCTTATCTATTGCATCTTCCAGGCGGGGAACGCCAATGAGTGGATCATCAATTTGCATAGATTATTCGGTCTAGATTATAAATGGTAAAACTAATTATGAAGTTTTGTAAATTTATTAGCAATAAATATATTAAATTCTGCAAAATATATATATAATACGAGAGATGTAAAAGATAAATGGGAGAAAAGCTTGCTATATAAAGGCTATAAGCTGTAAAAGGTAAATTAGCGTTAAAGATTTAAACTGGGATATCTAAGGGCCGATTGCCAGATAACTGGAGAGGAAAAGGAAGAGATATGAGGTATATGGCTCTATTGAGAGGCAATATCTACATCAGTCCTCACCCATGCCAGAAATTCGTTGCATTTTGCCATAAAGCCTGTCTAAAACCCTTTTCACGGACACAGGTTGCCACTGATGTCCTCGCTTGGTGGTATATCCTTGCTGATTGAGCCAAGCAGCAATTTGTGGTAGTGATTTTCCTGACTTGTGATGACGGCGAATTAATTCAATAATCTGTTGTTCAGCGGGATTGTCTACTAATTCACCATTAACTGATTGCTGACCAAAAGCGGGTGAACCATAGCCAGCATAGCCGCCACTGACAGCTTTTGCTTTCCGGGCTTGGTTGAGTTTTTCCCAGAGGGATTGGTTTTTCGATTCTTCAGCAGCCATTGTTTTCAGAATTTAATTACCTTTGTCAACATGGTACATCAATTACTGGTGATTGCTGGTAAATGAGTCAGATTTTTCAGGCTTTTCAAGATAGGGGGTGTTTGAATGCGATTGATTTTGCTAGGAGTGCCGGGTAGTGGCAAAGGTACGCAAGGGGCAATACTGTCCAGCCAATGGCAAATTCCGCATATTTCCACTGGTGAAATATTACGTCAGGCGATCGCTAATCAAACTGCTTTAGGCTTGAAAGCAAAAGCGTATGTAGAAAAAAGTGAATTGGTTCCAGACTATTTAATTTTTGATCTCATCCGCCAACGCTTAACTGCTCCATCTACTCAACGAGGTTGGATATTAGATGGATTTCCCGGTAATTTATCCCAGGCTCAGTTTCTTGATCAACTATTAGCAACTTTAGGACAGTCTTATAACCGAGTTTTCAGTTTTTATGTGCCAACAGATGTTTTGGTACAAAGGTGGCGACAAAGGGGGCGTTCAGATGACCACCCTGAACTTATTTGTAAGCGAATAGAAGTTTATCAAGAGCAGACTGCACCCGTGATTCAGCATTATCGCCAGCAAGGATGTTTAACAGTGATTAATGGCGATCGCCCTGTGGAAATAGTGACTCATTTTTTACAAACTTCTTTTTCTGATTTGAGTTTAACAATTCAGCAAAAAACTGTGAATACTAGCAAAAGACTAATCAACAAAGAACGACAAATCTTATCGGACTAACAGCAAAACAAAGCAGAGAAAATGAGTGTTTTATGCGTAAGCAAAGAAAAATTAAAAAACTGAAACTTTTATTTCATCAAGGTTACAGCAATTCTGACCTCAGCTTTTTCTCAATAGAGAAATTAACTCATTGCCATCCCACCTTATCTTTTACTGTTTTCCCTTTCACAACCACCACTCAAAATTGAAAAAGATTAAAAAAGGAGTTGATATGACAACAGTTGAATATATCCAGGAAACAGAGTTCAAATCACTATTAAGTGATAACGAAATAGTTGTACTAGACTGCACAGCAACTTGGTGCGGACCTTGTAAAATGGTTAGTCCTTTAATGGATAAACTCGCTGATGAATACACAGGTCGTGCCAAAGTAGTCAAAATAGACGTGGGTGAAAATCCAACTTTTGCCAAACAATTTGGTATCCGCAGTATTCCCGCAGTTATGTTTTTCAAGAACGGTGACTTATTGGAAAAAATTGTTGGGATAGCTCCTTATGAAAAATTCAGCACAGCTGTAACCAATATACTTTAACCATTATTGAGGCAATTGCTTTATGCAGAGAGCGCAGATAGTTCGATGTCCTAATTGCGGTAGTGAGGCACAGCGTCAGTTTGCAACTGATGAACACCTAACTCACACCCATTGTTTAGCTAATCAAATTATCCGTACAGAGTGTCTAGTTTGTGACTACCTGATGGTGATGCGCTCTCTGGATGGAAGTGTAATTGAAGCTTACGCACCTGGAATACCAAGCAGTTTTAAACCTTCTACCACATCTAATACTCCTTCGGAGATTCGTGAGGAGCAAATGCTAGTGATCAGAGAGTGTACTTTATTCAGCCTCATTTTTAGACATTTACCAGATCAAAATCCCACAGATTCATACTCATTGCTTTAAGGATTTCAACCATGATGAAGGCTGAAGATATAATGACCACAAAAGTGGTAACAATTCGTGGTTCAGCAACAGTAGCAGAAGCAGTAAAACTGATGAAAGATAATAAACTGCGCTCTATCGTTGTCGAACCACGCACAGACAACGACCCCTATGGCATAGTCACAGAAACTGACATTGTTTACAATGTTGGTGCCTATGGCAAAGACCCCAAACAAGTGCGAGTTTATGAAATTATGACCAAGCCTTGTATTGTAGTTAATCCTGAGCTTGGTGTAGAGTATGTAGCGCGTTTGTTTGCCAATACAGGTATTCGTCGCGCTCCTGTAATTAAAGGTAAATTGTTAGGAATTATATCAATTACTGATATCCTCAGAAAAAGTGACTTTGTGGAAAATCCCAAAAGCACTTTTGAAATGTATTGTGAAGAATTTCCCAACGCTCCAGAGGCAAGAATTTACGAAGATTAAACATCAAAATTCATTTTTTTGTACTTTTTGCACAGGTAACTACACTCATTTACCAAAGATAAAAATCTGAAAACATCTCAGGAATGAGTGAAAAAAATCATCAACATCCGCAAATTAACCCGAACAATTTTTCCAACCAACTATTGACAGGAAATTCTAAAAATATGATGAAAGCAGAAGACATAATGACCACAGAAGTGATTACAATTCGTGGTTCAGCAACAGTAGCAGAAGCCGTGGATTTGATGAAATATAAAGGATTACGTTCTTTAGTTGTGGAACCACGCACAGAAAACGATCCCTATGGCATGGTAACAGAAACTGATATCGTCTATAAAGTTGCCGCTTATGGTAAAGACTCCAAACAAGTGCGAGTTTACGAGATTATGACCAAGCCTTGTATTGTAGTCAATCCTGAGCTTGGTGTAGAGTATGTAGCGCGTTTGTTTGCCAATACACGTATTCGTCGCGCTCCCGTAATTAAAGGTAAGTTGTTAGGAATTATATCAATTACTGATATCCTCAGAAAAAGTGATTTGTTTGATAATCCAAAACCCATATTTATTGAGGATGAAATAGAAGCTGCACGGGAAGAAGCTAGAAGAATTTGTGCAGTGAAAGGAGATACTTCTCGTGAATGTGCAGCAGCTTGGGATATTGTAGAAGAACTACTGGCAGTGGCATCTGATCAGCGGTTAGTCAAGGAAATGACGGAGTCTTAACTATTAGACCTGTCCGAAATATATAACGGAAAAATGGTAGAACGGTAAATGGAAAATATACCGTGGTTCTACCAAAGATGAAAAATATTACCAATTATATACA
>NZ_JACJPT010000097.1:0-19994 GCF_014696195.1 Sphaerospermopsis sp. FACHB-1094
GAAAATTATCAGGATTAAGAAAAAGACAGTCAGGATTAAGACATTGACGCATAGACTCAAAACCAACACACTGTTATAATTTTACCCTAATTAATCAAAACATACGGAAAATCTCTCTAAACCTCCTCCCTTCGTGTCCTTTGCTTCTACCCTTCGGGAACTGCTTCGCAGAACGTGGTTCATTACTTAGAAATTTAACACACCACAACCAAATTAAAACTTCTGACCAATACCAATATGCACCCGACTTTCACCTTGATCATTAATTCCCAAATCAGCACGAATTAAACCTAAAGGCGAATCAACGCGCACACCCGCACCATAACCAAAACCACTACCAGGTTTATTTCTCACATTAGCTGGTTCTCCAATCACGGTATCACCAGAACCTAAATCAGTGGCAAAATCAGCAAATATCACACCCCCAGCAATAGGGAAGATCGGAAAACGATATTCAGCAGAAGCTAACACATAACTACGACCACTTCCTACTTTACCACCATCATAACCACGCACTGAGTTAGAACCACCTAAGTTAAAAGTTTCATAAGGTGGTAAGTCACCCACTACAGTACCAGCTTGCAGGTTTAAAGCAAATACTTGGGGTTGTGTGCTGTTAAATAAATTTACGGGCATAAATTGACTATAGTTGCCCCGTAGCCGATTCATGGTAATCTGTCCATTACCTACAGGTATAGATTGTTCGGTGCTGAATGTGAGAATTGAACCTTCAGTTGGTTGCACTGGGTTATCCCGCTTGTCTTTGGTGGCTGTAAATGATACGGTAGCTAGGTCATCCACACCAGTATCACTCAAGGATAATTGGTTATTGTTAGCATCTCTGGGGGTAATATTTCCAGAGCGATCGCGGATGGTAACACGAGTATAATTCAGAGCTACAGCAGCATCCCAACCATCTATTTCTTGTTGCAAACTCACACTAGCGCCTATTTTCCCTTCCCGCACTTTATCACCATTCGGCAGTTTGATTTTATCGTCAAAGGTATCGGAAATTTGTCTTCTACGGAAGGTTTTGATGTTATAACCCAAACGTTCAGGGTTGGTTTCTCGATAAGGACTGTTAAAATTAGTATTAAACAGTACATCCTGTCTGTTTAGTTCCACATTTGCAGACAAGGTATCATTCACACCACCAACATTTTGATCTCTATAACTAACAATCACTGATATCCCATCATCAGCATTATATCCACCTCCCAGGTTAACAGAACGCGCTCCTACTTCTTGCAGTTCATAGATTAAATCTAGTTTTTTTGCATCTCCTTCAAATGCAACATTGACGCTTTGAAATAAACCTAATTTATATAAAGTTTGGATATCTTGCCGCGCTAAATCTTCTGCAAATACTTTTCCGGGTTGTAGTTTGAGTTGCTGTCTGATAAAATCTGCTTTACTACGTCCTTTGATGGGATTACCATTTTGATCAAATTTTTCGCCTTCTTCACTCAAAAACCGAAATTTGATATCACCTACTAAACCTTCTGCTACATTGACTGTGAGGATACCTTGACGGTTCGGTTGAATTGATAATACTCTGGCTAGGGTATAACCGTTATCTTTATACCATTGGTTAATTTGCTGTACTATGTTCTGAAGTGCTGCTGGACTGATATCTTTACCAATCTGATTTTGGAAATTTTCTAAGGCTACTTGATAAGTAAGAACTTTTGCACCAGTTAATTGTAATGCTTGTACAACTATTGGTTGCACTTGATAAACTACATTTACACCAGCGGATGTATTGCTACTGTTAACTGTCGCATTAGCAAATAAACCAGTGTCTAAAATTGCGGCTACATCCTGTTGAAGTTGGGTTTGACTAGTTCCTCCTCCAGTTTGGGTTTTAATAACTTTACGAATGATTTGCTCTAATTCTGCATTAGCGCCTATGATCTGGACATTGGTGGCGGTAACTACTAAATTAGCATCTGTAATTAAGTTGTTATTGTTGTTATTATTATTATTATTATTATTAATATAATTATTGATATTTGTCCGTACAACTACTGGTTGCAATATCGGTTGAGAGCTAAATTCTATGGCATAAGTAGTTTCTGGTGCTGTTAAGGTTTCTACCTGTGCTGTTTGAGTTTCTACATCAGGCACTATTACCACATCTGTTGTTGCGGTTTTATGCTCTTGATTTGTGTTTTGAGTCGGTGCAGCATTGGCTTGCTGAGTGGCATTACTAACAGCTAAAGTAGCTAAGGTAAAAATTGCCGCAGAAGAAACTCGCATAATTAATGATAATCTTTGCTGTAGATACTTATGGATTAAGAGACCAAATTTGTAATTTTTTGTTTCTGGTTAGATTTTTGCTACTACTATGCTACTACAAAAGCTGACGGTGTTAGGCGATCGCTGAGGATAAAGATCCCCGGCTTCTTTGAGAAGTCGAGGATCTGGGTACAGGTGTTTTGGTTGTTTTGGTAATTGGTATTACTTATTATCAGGCTTGATGATGACAAATTGCAAGACCCAATCTAAAATCCAAAATCTAAAATCTAAAATCCAAAATCTAAAAAGATCCCCGGCTTCTTTGAGAAGTCGAGGATCTGGGTACAGGTGTTTTGGTTGTTTTGGTAATTGGTACTATTCATTATCAGGCTTAATGATGACAAATTGCAAGCCCCTATCTAAAATCCAAAATCTAAAATTTAAAATCTAAAATCCAAAATTCTATGCGTGATCTATCTCAATTACCTTTATTGAAGCAGTCTCCAGATAAAAGTTCTCGTTTACAGTTACTGGTTTTAAGTAATGGTCATGGTGAAGATATCATTGCTGCACGGATCATTAAGGAACTGCAACAGTTATCTTCTCCTCCTGATATTTTTGCTTTACCCATAGTGGGTGAAGGTCGTGCTTACCAAAATTTAAATGTGCCTTGTATTGGTGAAGTTAAGACTATGCCTTCTGGTGGTTTTATTTATATGGATAGTCGTCAACTGATGCGGGATGTCCAGGGTGGTTTGGTACAACTGACTTGGAAGCAGATTCAAGCGGTGCGTCGTTGGGTAAGTTCGCAAACAAAGTTAGATAATCAAAAGGCGATTTTAGCTGTGGGGGATATTGTACCACTGTTGTTTGCAGCTATCAGCGGTGCTAATTATGCTTTTGTGGGAACGGCAAAATCTGAATATTATGTGCGGGATGAGTTGGGTTTATTACCCAGAAAGTCAAAATCGACACGTTGGGAAAATTTTTCAGGTTCTATTTATCATCCTTGGGAAAGGTGGTTGATGAGTCGTCGTCTTTGTCGGGCGGTGTTTCCTAGAGATGCGCTGACAACAGAAATTTTAAGAAAGTGGCCTATTACAGCTTTTGATGTGGGAAATCCTATGATGGATGGTTTAGAACCTTCTTTTGGCACTTCTAGATTTGATCATGATAGTTTTGAACAACAAGAGATTGTTCGTCCTTTGGTTGTGACTTTGCTTCCCGGTTCTCGTGCAGGTGAGGCTTATGATAATTGGGAAGTGATGATGATCGCTGTATCAGCTTTGATTGAGAGTTTCCGGGAGCGAGAGATGGTGTTTTTAGGTGCGATCGCTCCCGGTTTAGATGGCAATATTTTTACTCAAACTTTAAAAATTCCAGGTTGGCAAAAATGCGATCAATCTCCAGTTCAACTGGCTGATGCTCATGCTTTGAGTTTTAAACAAAAAAATGCTTATCTTATTCTCACTCAACAAGCTTATAATGATTGTTTACATTTGGGGGATTTAGCGATCGCAATGGCAGGTACAGCAACAGAACAATTTATTGGTTTAGGCAAACCAGCGATCGCTATTCCCGGTAAAGGTCCTCAATATAATCCTGCTTTTGCAGAAGCCCAAAGTCGTCTTCTAGGATCATCTCTAATTTTAGTAGACCAACCAACAAAAGTTGCCCAAGTAACACAGTCCCTGCTACAAAATCCCGATCTTTTACACGAAATTTCTGAAAATGGAGTTAAAAGGATGGGTTTACCTGGTGCTGCCAAACGTATTGCTGAATGTTTGCAAGAACGTTTAACTTAACCTGCTATATAAAACCGAGACAAAACTAGACTTTACTTTCTACTTCAACGGGAGCATGGGAGCAGTTATCCCTCAGTAGACTTTCACGCCTTAGCCAGACGCGATAAATTAATTGCAGCGTTTAGATCCCTATCTATCTCAAAACCGCAGTTCTCACAGCAATAAATTCTTTCGGATAAAGAAAGATTTTCTTTTTTATGCCCACAGTGAGAACAGGTTTTACTTGATGGATAAACTCTATCACTTCTTCCCCAGTCACCAGTCACCTGTCACCAGTCACCTGTCACCGATTAACCTACTAACCCAGAACGTAAAGCGCGAACTGCGGCTTGGGTTCTGTCATCAGCGCAAAGTTTATTCAAAATATTGCGAACATGAGTTTTTACTGTTCCCACAGTAATATACAGTTTTTCTGCAATTTGACCGTTACTGCAACCAGCAACAATTAATTCTAAAATTTCCAGTTCCCGCTGAGTTAAAGGATAGGTTTCCAGAACTTGTTCATATTCTGTAGCTAAAGCCTCAATTTTTACAGTCTTTGGTTTATCAGATGTGAGACTTTCTCCTGGTAAACTTGAGCGCATTTTTTTGAGTACCACATTGGCGATCGCTGGATCAATCCAAGAGTTACCAGCATAAGTAGCTTGTATAGCTTCAGTTAATTTGTTAATACTTGTCTCTTTCATGTAATAAGAATCTGCACCCGCCGCAAAAGCAGCTAAGACGGCATCTTCTGTATGATCCATTGTCAAAATTAAAATTTTTGTATTATTTTGCCCAGTTTCTGCTTGATGGCGTTTAAACTTGCGGGTGAGTTCAATTCCATCCATATCTGGTAAACCAATATCCACTACCGCTACATCTGGCTTGGCAGTTTCCAAAAGTTTTAATCCTTGGCTGGCATTTGCCGCTTCACCTATCACCCTTAACCCTCCGTGTGACTGCAATGCAGCCCTTAACCCCATCCGGGTTAAATCATGATCTTCAATTAAAAGAATGCTAATCTCATTCATTGTTACACCCAACTATATATCTGACTGCTGCTTTGAACTTAATTTGAACTTAACTTGAACTTAACTTGAACTTAATTTGACTGGTAAGGATTGAGGAGACAGAATACAGGATTCAGAATGAATGAGAGTTTTCGAGTCATGCTTGATAATTGATGAACAAACTGATAAACAAACTTGCTCATCTGGATTCCTGCTGCACACAAATATTCTAACCCCTGACTCCTGACTCCTGTACGGGCGAAGTAGGGGCGAAGCATTCGGAAAATAACCTGTGATCAAAATTGATAATTTATCGCCCGAATGCTTCGCCCTTACAGGAAAATAGCCTTTGCATAAAGTTGATAATTGGTCGCCCGAATGCTTCGCACCTACGACTCCTGACTCCTGAATTCTTACAATGAATGCAAGTTTTGGATAATTTGGATCTAATTTGGATCTAATTTTCCCAAACTAAAGATAGATGATATTTTGACCTGGTTGCATCCATCGACAGAAATAATAAATTTCACTTATTTTATCTGGGATAGAAGTAAAAATCTAGCTACGGGTATATGGCTATTTTTTTGGAAAATATGAAATATTGAAACCAATGGAAAATCAGACAATCAACCTATTTGTTATGACTGTGCCTTCCTTATTCTCATTTTTTCTTGAATTTTAAGTTCTACCAATCTCCTTGAATACTTTTACCTCACCTTGACGAGTTGGTTAAATGTTATAAATTTGTCTTTTTCTTCTCATCAACTCTGTCAACAATGCTTGTGCTAAACTTGAGATCTTACTTTTTTGACACCAGATCAGTTTTTTTGCTTAGTAAATAATGAGACAGTAATTGGGGGTGATTTTTACTGACTCTGATCAGAAAATGTATTACATCTGACTCTAGTTATTCTGTCAAATTCAAGTTTAAAGCCTTGTATATAGCTTGCTGAATCAAGGAGGTTTACATTTTTATCCTAGCACAAGATTCTTGCGACATAAACTTACAGCAGATTCCTTTGTTTTGAGGTACAGTATTAGACTGGGAAGTGCTGTATCAAGAGATGATCAACAGAATGACCAACTGGTAACTTCATCATCTATCATAGTACCGACCACAGGCTCCGCCAACATCACATACAACATCAGATAATTTAAAATTTTCTATCTATGAACGAGGGCAAGGGCTTAAAACTAATGATTCGCGCTTATGTGGCAATAGCAAGATATGCACTTACAGCTTTTTAATATTGAATGATTAATCACTCACGAATCAAGACTAACTACTGTTCAAGTGAGTAAAACTGCTCAAGCTGATGGTACACAATGTTTGTATGCAACTCTCACTAATGGGTGAGGACGGTAAATCATTTACTCATTTACAATTGTGTTGAGATGGATAAAGTATTTGATTTTACTTTCTCTCGACTCTGCCAGATTTCATAGAGAATCACTTTCATCTGGATAATTGCCAATTGTTTTTAAATTATTTTTTATTAAACGAGAGCAATTTTCCGTTTGTTAGAGTTATAACCAGGAGATTCAACACAATCAAAAAAAAATGGCAGAAAAAATCAAATACTTGATTCTGCAACCAGCTAAAAACATAACAAATTAAAACTACTAAAAGTGGAGGAAGATAAATTGAATGTAAAGAATATTAATTAGATATTGTGTAAAATACCTGAGTTACTCAATAGCGTTTTGTGAGATACACAAAAATTGTCAATTCTGTAGTTATATACAGCTTCTTGTAGGTAAATAAAGTAAACAATGAGATTGACAAAGCCTGGAACTAACAGCATTTTAGTTCTGACTGCTGCTGTATTGGAAGTCAGTATTCAGCAGTCAGTAATCAGTAATCACCTATTATCTGGGATTTATGAGCATTTGTAGCAAGGAATTAGGAAATTGATTTTAGTATCAGTCTCCCCTAAACATCCTGGAAAATCAGTTGAAAAAGCAGTTTTAGCTGAATGCTTACTATCTGAAAATAGAAATGCTGTACTTCAATCTCTTTTGGACAGCGAAAATAAAAACTAATGGAAGAGACGCTGAAAATTTTGGTTGTAGATGATGATGAAGTAGATCGCATGGCAGTCCGTCTAGCCCTGACAAAAGCTGATGTTTATATGGAACTGTGTGAAGTCAGCGACGGTAATAATGCCCTTTCTGCTCTCCAAAATACTAATTTTGACTGCGTTTTTCTCGATTATTGCTTACCAAACCAAGATAGCTTCACTTTAATTCACAAGCTGCGCTCTTGTGAAATCAAAGTTCCTTTAGTTATTCTCACCGCTCAAGGAGAGGAAAAAATTGCTGTTGATTTATTGCAAGCTGGTGCTACAGATTATCTGATTAAATCTCAACTAAATTCAGAATATTTGGTATTGGTTTTGCGAAACACGATGCGGTTATATCGGGCAGAAATGAAAGCAGATTTGGCATATCAACAACTTAAAGAAAGTAATGAACAACTGATTCGGAAGAACCAAGAATTGGAGAGACAAAGGCAACAAATTCAATTACAAAATTTGAGATTTTTGGAAGCATCACGACTTAAATCACAATTTTTAGCTACCATATCTCATGAGTTACGAACACCAATGAATGCCATCATTGGTTTTTCGCAAATACTGTTACGTCCTAAATTTGGTCAACTTACCAATCAGCAAGCGGATATGGTAGAGCGTATCCTCAATAATGGTAAGCATTTACTGATGTTATTGAATGAAGTTTTGGACTTTTCTAAATTGGAGGCTGGTAAATTAGAACTAAAACCGGAAATATGTGACTTATCAAAGATAGTTAATAATACTGTAGGTGAAATTCGTTCTTTAGCGGAAGCAAAAAAGTTATCTTTGTTAGTGGAAATAGAATTAGAAAATACTTTGGTATTTAATGATCCGGTGCGCGTACATCAGATTTTAATTAACCTGCTCTCCAATGCAGTTAAATTTACAGAGTATGGAAGCATTAAAGTAGAAGTGAAAGAAATTCCCAGAAATCAATTATCAATTAGTATTAAAGACACAGGAATTGGTATTTCCCCTCAAGATTATCAACATATTTTTGAGGCATTTCGACAAGTAGATCAAGGTATTAGTCGTAAATATCCAGGAACTGGACTGGGTTTAGCAATTATTGATTCATTGGTACAAATGATGGGAGGTAAAATATTTCTAGAAAGTCAATTAGGAGTGGGTTCGGTATTTAAAATTGAATTGCCACGTCAAATCTCATTATCACCTCATGCGGGAGATAATACTAGAGATAATTATAGTTGGAATGTCGGTAGTGATGATGGAATTTATTATTCTCAGCAAAATCTACCTCACCTACCATTTCAATTCAATAAAGTTTCGCTAGGATATCCTGATCTGAAACTTTAAATTACTGTCAACTTCCATGTAAATTCCCAAGTGTAGATTCCAGAGTAGATTAATTTAGATTAATGACCAAAAAGTTGTAAACATAAACTATGTCTTTTGTCAAAAGTGATAAGGTTGATCGTATCCTCGCCGTTGATGATACAAGAGATAATTTAATTTTAGTACAAACACTCTTAGAGAGTGAGGGTTATGAAATTGATTTAGTATCAGATGGAGCAACTGCTTTACAAAAAGTGGCACAATCTCCACCGGATCTGATTTTACTAGATGTGATGATGCCAGGAATGGATGGTTATGAAGTAACACGGAGAATTCGCGATAATCCTGATCTGGGTTATATTCCAATTTTGTTAATCACAGCTTTTCATGAATCTAGTGTAGTGGAAGGGTTAGATGCGGGTGCTGATGATTTTATTCGCAAACCATTTGATACTGATGAATTATTAGCCAGAGTGCGATCGCTATTGCGACTGAAGCATAGTATTGATGAACAACAAAAAATGACCCATCAGCGAGAAGATTTTGTTTCGCGTCTGACTCATGATTTACGCACACCTTTAGTAGCAGCTGATCGAATGTTAGCTTTGTTTCAACAGGAGACTTTTTGTAAAATTTCTCCAGAAATGAAACAAGCGATCGCTGTGATGATTCGCAGTAACCAAAATTTAATGCAAATGGTCAATACCTTACTAGAAGTTTATCGCTTCGAGGCAGGTAAAAAGACCTTAAATTTGGAAAAATGCGACTTAACAGAAATATCTGAAGAAGTCATCAGTGAACTAACTCCCCTTGCTGTTGAGAAAAACTTAACTCTCAAATTAGATACCCATGAGTTAAACCAGGTAGAAAATCATGGAGGAATTGTCTTAGGTGATAGATTAGAACTACGCCGAGTGTTGAATAACTTAATTGGTAACGCAATCAAGTTTACAGATACAGGCGGTGTAGAAATTCGCATTTTGAAAACTTGCCCCACCAAAACACATCAAGGTGAAGTAGTAATTGAAATTGAAGATACTGGTTATGGCATTGCACCAGAAGATCAAGCAACAATTTTTGAGCGATTTCGTCAAGGGAGAAATAAAAGATCAGGTAGTGGTTTAGGACTGCATTTATCACAAAGAATCATAGAAGCGCATGGTGGAAAAATCGAACTTTTATCAGAATTAAGTAAAGGTAGTATATTCAAAATCAAACTGCCAAAGGAAACTTAATTTTTTAGGAGTCAGGAGTCAGGAGTCAGGAGTCAGGAGTCAGGAGTCAGGAGTCAGAAATAAAACCCTGTGACAGCAAAGATTAGTCATAAAAATTTTGAAGTCATAAAAATTTTGATTCTATTTACCTGCATGGTTCAAACGGAGAATAAGGCTCAAATTTGTGATCAAGAAAACGACGAATAATTGCCTCTAAATCCTCCAGCATATAGGGTTTACTGATATAGTCGTCAAAACCTGCGCCCAGGATACGTTCTTGCTGTTCCCTGCCAGCTAAAGCCGTAACAGCAACAACAGGAATGTGGCGAGTTAATGGATCTTGCTTTAAATATCGCACAACATCTAGACCATTCAACCCAGGTAACAGAATATCCAACAAAATCAAGTCTGGCTGATATTCTTTTGCTACTAGGAGTGTAGTGTAACTGTCATTTTGACAAATAAATCTACACCCTAGTAACTCCAAAGTATAACTAAGTAGTAATAGACTATCATCATGATCTTCTACTACCAAAATCAAAGGCGGCTGAGAGTTTTGCTTCTTTTCATCACTCATGAATGAATGTGTCAGATACATCTAGTCTCCAGAAGATTAAATTGGGCTTTATCGTCTTGATAGTCAAACTAGGCGATAATCCCACAAACCATAAGACGTGCTGATTCAAGATTAGCTAGTGTTTTGCTGCCACTCAGTTGATCATCCTTACCCACATTCAACAGGAAAGAACAACTCAATCTGAATAGCTTTAGTAGACACCCCTTGATTATATGCAAAATTACAGAATATTTTCCTCATAAGTTCACAATAACTTTGTAGAGAAAAAAGGCATAGTTATTTACTTTAGTATCACTATTGACATATCTATAAGCAAAAAATTAAATTACACTAGTTGCATTAAACATCCTATCCAGTATGAAAATAAACTGTTAAATTTATGACTTCAGTGATTTATTTTGCTGTCAATATATGCGAAATTGCTATATACCCCCATCAAGTGAGAAATTTCCTAAATACAGCAGACGATAAACATTGCTAGAAATATTACTTGAATTGCGATGGTATTTTGTAGGTTTGTAAAGAAGTGATATGATACTTGCTCAAACTGAACAATTTTAAGCATAATACTTGACGTGGCTATATTTATGTAGTATAAAGTTACATTGTAAGATATACCAGACTAATTATGTAACAAGAATCAAATATCAACCAGGTTTGACTCCTGTACGGACGTTCCACTGGAACGCCTCTAATCCTCACTACTGACTACTGACTCCTATGGATTTTGACTATTTCCGAAATAATGATAGTAGTTCCGCGAACAACAATCGTCATAACCTACTAGCTAGTGGTTGGCGACCATTTCAGCGTGATTTTGATTGGGACTATTTCCAACAACTAATATTAAATGATACTCAAGAGTTAACACAAAGAAGTATTAATCTAGTCAGTTTTTATGCAGACGCTTTAGCCAGAAAAGATTATACCTGGTGGGCAAATATATTAAATTTAGCTTCTGACTATACTCGTAGTGAATTTCAGAAATTTTGGAACTTCGTCACACCCGATGCACTCACACCAGATTATCGTTATAAAGACGTTTTAAGTACAGAAACTCCCATTGTCCAATTTGTCAGCCGTAACAGCATTCCTATTGATTATGTACTGAATTTATTGCAAGAAATTACTGTTTTGCGCGTTCTACGTTTATTGGAACGTCCTGATATTATCACCCAATATTATGCAGAAAGAGATTTCTATTTCCCCGTCGAAAAATTTGTTAGTTGGGAACGGTTAGATGTCGTCAATACCGTTTATGCTTACTGGTTTCAACACGATATTTGGTTACAAATTGACCCCTATGATCGGGGACGCAGACAATATACTTTAATGTCAAAAAATTTAGCCCCATTAATCAATAAAGCCACTTATGATTTAGCAGTGATGTTAAGTGGATATCAAAGCCGTGTCGGTAAAGTTCATAATCAATTTCCCATTCGCACATTTCCCCAAGAAATTCAAGATTTTACTGATTCAGTGCAGCAAGCTATTCTCAATCAAAATCAATTAGCAATTGTGGTACATGGAGAACCAGGTACAGGAAAAACAGCATGGACACAATCAGTAGCCAAAGAAATTTTAGTACCTTTAGGTTATGTCATCTTTATTTTGGATCATGATGCCATTACTAACTTTGTGCCACCCAACTATTTAGAGAAAATTTGTATCATCATCAACGAAGCTGATAACTTAGCTCAAGATAGAGCTTCAGAAGTAGCCCAATATAACAACAAAACTGAACATATTTTAGCCTTGTTAGATGGGACTTTGTACCAAAGTGTAATTGATGAATCTGGTGTACAAATGAAGCAGCATTTAGTGGTTTTGATGACTTGCAATACTACAGAAAGATTAGATCCCGCTATGTTACGTAAAGGAAGAGTAGATTTAATGTATGAGTTTACAAAGCGGTTTGTTTAAAAAATCAGTTATCAATTGATAATTGACAATTGACAATTGACAATTGACAATTTTTTCATTCAAAGTTTAAAACCTCCCCTTTATCTCGTTATTTCGTTCCCAGTTTCTAACTGGGAATGCCATCACAGAGTCTCTGACTCTGCTATCCCATAAAGGCAGAGCTTTTAATACAGCTATTTTCAGGTAAATAAAACACATTTTGATTTAGGTTTCGCATCAATATGTGGTCTAAAGACATGAAAACTGCTGTAATTCATTCTTATACTCTGTATGGGAACGAGAAAAACGAGGAATTAGCGGAAATCAGAGATTTTTGCTAAAATTACTGATATCAAGTAATATCAAGTAATATTTTCTTGCCGCTTTGGGCAGATATCTAAGCAAAAACCCATGAATCAAGTTCTCAAATCAGAACAAAAGCAAGTCACCAGATTATTTTCTCACCTGGAATTTGATGGTAATAAATTAAATCATCAACCAGGTAGCGTTTTAGGAAGCACTGCTTTGATAGCTGGAACTACTGTTGGTGCTGGTATTCTTGCCCTACCTGCGGTAACTTTACCATCGGGTATTTTACCCTCTACAATTGTCATTATTGCAGTTTGGTTATACACCTTATTTTCCGGTTTATTAATTGCCGAAGTAACCTTAAATATTATGGGTGCAGAAGGCATGACTAGCATAGGTTTTTTGGCAACTGTAGAAAAGACATTGGGAAAAACAGGATCTAGAATTGCTGGTGGTGCATATTTGTTTAAGCACTACGCCCTTTTAGTGGCGTATATCAGTAAAGGTGGAGATATTTTATTATCGACATTAACTAAAATAGTTGGGTTAGAAAATATTTTACCTAACTGGATAGGAACAACAACTTTTACATTGTTATTTGGTGGCATTCTCTATTTAGGAAAAGAAAGATTTATTCAGAAATTAAATAGTGCCTTTGTGGCAATTGTCATTACTTCTTTTCTTGGATTATTGCTGCTAGGATCAGGACAAGTAAAAAGCTCACAATTTCTCTTTCAAAATTGGCAAGCTGTCGGTGGTGCAGTTTCTGTTATTTGTGTAGCTCTTTTTTATCATAACGTTGTGCCTGTAGTGGTGACACAACTAGAAGGCGATATCACCAAAATCAGGAAATCAATTATTATCGGTTCTGGCATTCCTTTGATGATGTTTTTGGCTTGGAATGCTGTTATTTTAGGCAGCGTTAGTCCTGATATCCTCCAGAATAATTCACAAAGTGGCAGTGTTTTTGATCCCTTACAAATTTTGCTTTCAGGAGAAGCAGGAGAAATTTTAGGATTAGTTTTAACTGTTTTTTCAGAGTTCGCAATTATCACCTCATTTATCGGTTTTGTTTACGGTTTAGTCGATTTCTTTCAAGACATTTCTCGGATGACAAAAAATCAAATTTCTCGGTTTCCTATTTTCTCACTTGTGCTATTTCCACCCATGAGTTTAGGAACAATAAACCCCAGCATATTTTTTACTGCTCTAGACTATACGGGAATATTTAGTGTTTCGATTTTAGGAGGAATTATTCCGGCAATTATGAGTTGGCAACAACGAGAAAAACAAAAGTTAACAGATGGTATTTATCAATCATTGATACCAGGTGGTAAAATTACATTAATTATGATGATTACAGTTGCATTAGCCCTGATATGCAAACGAATTTTCTCAATGTATGCCAATTAAATACCAATTTCAATACAGCACTTTCCTTTGTCATGAGGTACACGATTGGCGGGCAAGACTTGTACTGAGCGACTTGTACTGAGCCTGTCCTGAGCCTGTCCTGAGCGGTGTCGAAGGGCGGTGTCGAAGGGCGCAGTCGAAGGGCGGTGTCGAAGGGCGGTGTCGAAGGGCGAAGTCGAAGGGCGCAGTCGAACTATGTCGAAGTATGCCCACCCCACAATATTTATTTGATTTATTTGATTTATTTGATTTATTTGATTTATTTGATTTATTTGATTTATTTGATTTATTTGATTTATTTGATTTAATTATTCACAAAAAATACAATTACCCACAAACTATAAGTCATGAATTATTAATTATCAATTATCAATTATCAATTATCAATTAATTAAATCTCTCTTTTGATAGACTTAATGAGTAGATAAAATTACTAATCTATAGATGGAAATTTTCATGGAATAAACTATGAATATTATTGCTTGGATAATTCTGGGTCTGATCGCCGGAGCTATCGCTAAAGCTATTTATCCTGGTCGTCAAGGTGGCGGAATTTTAGCCACAATGGTATTAGGAATTATTGGTGCTTTAATAGGTGGAACTTTAGTTACTTTATTGGAAACAGGAACATTACAATTTACAGCCGCAACCTTGAGCATACCCGGTATAATTGTGGCTATTATTGGGGCAATGATCGCCATTTTTATTTGGGGCTTAGTTACTGGTCGTACCAGTCATTAATGGATGAGTTTAAGATGATTGAATCCTGAGTTACGAGATATTAGCAAATAAAATTTAGTCAATGATAAAAAGGTAATGAGTTTTACCCCATTACCTATTACTCGTTATGGAAATAAAAGAAATTAAACACCAACTTTTTGTTTTGACCACACACCATTTTCATCTTCATCAAATTGTTGATGAACCGCATCCCAAGCAGATTGTTCAGCGGTAAATTCATCGTTGGTTTCATCAAGTACAGTGTTATAGTGCTGAATGAACAATTGTTGTGATTCTGCTGATAAATGAGCGCGAACTTCAGGAGATAAATCTTCTGGACTGTTACAAGGACCCGGACAAGGATGGGTAAGTGTTTTACCAATGGTGTGCATTTCTTCACCACCAGAACTTTCTAATATTAATTGAAATTCACCGCTGCGATCGCTCGGAATTTCTACCATTAATAAAAACTCTCCCGCTTGTAAACGAGTTTGATAAACCGCTGCTTTATCTTCTGGCATTCCCATAGCCGTAAAAACCGATACCAAGCCAGCGCCAGCACTACCAGCGATCGCACCACTCGCAGCACCCAGCAACACCGCACCAATAGGTCCTGCTGCCACAATTGGTCCGACAAAAGGAATAAACAATACTCCTACACCTGTAAGTAAGCTGAGGAAAGAACCAAACAAAGATCCAAAAATTGCCCCTGTTCTCAAACCTCCTAAAATCACATCGCGCTTGGTAATAAAACCAGAAATTCGCGTTTCTGACTGGAAATTTCTCCCCATCACTGAAATATGATCTTTCGGTACACCTCTATTTAGTAAACGACGAATTACATCATTAATTTGCTTTTGTTCTTTAAATACAGCTGAGATGGTACGCTCTGCTTGATATCCTTCTGGCACTTGTTTACTCCTTTTAATTTATCTTCTCTTTGTGTTGAAAATTGTGTGGCAAATTCTTAACTAAACACCCACCGGAACTTTAGTTTCTGTTGGTTGTTGTTTGGCATTTGGTTCTAATGCTTGTCCTTCAATAAATGAACGTAGGATCCAAGCCATTTCTTCATGTTCTTCCATCAAATCAGTTAAAAAGTCGGCGGAAACTTGATCATGAAATTCTTCACTACAACGATCTACATGATTTCTTAAATTACGAATAATCTGCTCATGATCTTCCACTAATTGATTTACCATTCCTGTTGCTGTAGGAATTTCTCCGCTATGTTCTTTGAGAGTAGCAATATTGAGAAAACCTTCCATTGTACCAATGGGATAACCACCCAAAGTTCTAATTCTTTCTGCTATTTCATCAATATTTTCTGTAATTTCTTCATACTGTTCTTCCCACAATTCATGCAGCGTGCGGAACTGAGGACCAACAACATCCCAGTGATATTTTTTAGTTTTTACTACCAGCACATAAGCATCTGCCAAATCTTGATTTAACAAATCCACCACACCGCGACGTTGTTCTTCTGTCAATCCAATATTGATTGTATTCATGCTCATTATTTGCCTTTCAACTATTAACTACTTACTTAATAAGTTCTCAAAATATCGACATTATCCACATCAACCCAACAAAACCAATTCAAAACCGAAAAATCATAATTATGAATTATGAATTATGAATTATGAATTATGAATTATTGCTTGCTGCCTGTAATTTTTTCCAAAAAACTTTCTACTTCCTGTTCTACTGAAGTAGTCCCACTTTCGGTATTTTCAGGACGCTTCATTTTTTCAATATCAGCTGCTCCTTGAACCTCGTTAAGTCCTCTCCTAGTTTTTTCTTGAGATTCTTTCATTCCTATGGGTGGTTTTTTAGCAGCTTCATCAGTTTTGCGTTGAGTTTCTAATAATTGTGTCGTTCCTTCTGTTGCTTCACTTTGATAACTACTGATAGCTAAAGCAGGAAAAGCATTGAATAAAAATATGAAGGTACAAGCAAAAGCTAATACTATCAATCTCGATGCTAATTTCCATCTAGATTTAGCAAAATCAAGAATCTTCATTTTTATATTCTTCCACTCTATTTTTCTATTTTCTTTCTAGTTTCAGATTAATTGACTATCAGAGCATTTTCATCAATCTTACGAGAGAATTAGGTTGAATTTTGCACTAAAAAGCTCATCAAAATCTATCTGGAGATAGAAAATCTCACTGCCGCTAAACTATCAAACTCTGTCTTTGTATATTCTGTTACTTATATTTGAGAATTAAGGGTATGAATTTTATACCAATGAAACCTCTACCCCAAATTGAGATTTTCTGTTAAAACTGTAAAAGTTCAAATTCTCATATTGTGAACTATATCACAGAAATCAATGCTAAACCTTGTTAATTCTACTTCCACAAACAACGACAACAAAACAAGAAACATTATTTTTGTTGCCACAATAGCATTATTTCTAACTGCTTGTACCAGTAACCCAAATACACCACAACCAAACACTAACAGCGAAGCCTTTGGTGTTTCCATTCCTGAAAATAAAGTAAACACAAAATCACAACCACCAGCAAAAATCGAAAACCTGAATTTTACCGTTCCTGCTAAATTTCAAGGCAAGACAGTTTATCAAGTCAAACTCAAAAACAATGAAAAAGTGATTGCGTTAACTATTGATGATGGTCCCTGGCCAACAACCACAGAAGCAATGTTAGATATTTTCAAAGAACATGATGTCAAAGCCACATTTTTTTGGGTAGGAAGTTCTTTAAAAAATCATCCCGAAATTGCTAAAAGAGTGGTAGCGGAAGGTCACGCCATTGGTAATCATACCTGGAATCATTTATATAAAAGAATGAGTCCAGCCACAGCTAAAAGTGAAATTGAAAAAACCAATGATTTAATCTATCAAACCACAGGGGTAAAAACATCTATATTTCGTCCCCCTGGAGGTTATTTAAATAATGGTTTAGCTGCTTATGCTAAAAGTCAAAATAAAGCCGTTGTCATGTGGTCTTTAACTTCTGCTGATACCGATCCCCGTGCCAAATATCAAGTGTTTGTGAAAAATGTGGTTAAAGGTGCAAAACCAGGAGCTATTGTTTTAATGCACGATGGGGGAGGAAATCGAGAAAGAACTGTAAAAGCATTGCCAGAAATTATCACAGGATTGAAACAACAAGGTTATAGATTTGTCACAGTTCCCGAATTATTAGAAATGGAACAATAATATAGCAGGAGTCAGGAGTCAGCAGGCAAAGATCAATATTTATTTCCCTATTCCCTATTCCCTGCCTAATTTAATCACTTAAAACAGATGCACAAACTTGAGCTTCTTGCCAAAGTTTATGTAAAAAGAACTCAGTGCGATCGCTCATTGTCGTTATAAACACACCCTGGGCTTCTTCCGCACCATCTGATAACCAAGAACCCCGCAAGGTGATTTCCAAATACTCAGCATCACAGGTAGACAGAGCTATAATTTCACCGTCATTTCGTTGTGCTTCAGCCTTGAGCCTTTCTACTCCTGGTAAATCTACAGGTAGCAAAAAGGAAGCCGTGCTAGGTTCAAAATGTAGCGTTTGACCGATTCGCAGCGCCAAAATCACTCTTTGCGCCACCCATTCTTCCAGTGACAGCGTGATACACTCTAAATAAAAGCTTCTTTCGGTATAATTTAATTTCAGCATTCCTTATGCTCTCCTGTTATTCCAGGTTTGCTTGCAAATCTGTCATTAGTCACCAATCACCAATCACCAATCACCAATCACCAATCACCAATCACTGATTAAAAACCCCCGCTTTACCTATATCGGCAGCGGGGGCTAAAATTGACCTGATACTTTTCTGGTCTTATTCTGGTACAACATTTTCCCTGTACCTCCCGCTTGTTATCTCTAATAGTGGTTTAATATTCAGCAGATCAAAGTTGATATATCTAAAATCATAATTACTCTCTGTGTTTTGCCTTGGATGCTGACTACCATCGGCCATAAATAAATACTCCACTTCCACAACAACAATTTCCCAACTGGCCTGACAGTTGCTGGGATGGAAGGGACTGGAAATGGGGTAAATGAATTTCACAGAAAAATTCACCTCAAAAAAATTTTATCTATTGAACATTCCTTTAAACATACTACACTTGTATTACTATCCTGTCCATATCTATAAGGAGAAAAAATCAAATGCATACCATCGCACGCACCTCAACCACCGACATGGAAGTTACCAGCATCCGTTTAGAACGCGAACTGAAAGATAAACTGAAAGAGATAGCAGGCAATCAAGGATATCAAGCTTTGATTAGAAATGTTCTCTGGAATTATGTGCAGCAAAAATCAGGTGAGTGGAACCCCCGATTTTCCCGTGCTGACATTCGAGCGAGTATAGCGGCTACAGCCCAGCAAGATGAACGTTGTGTCCTCACAGGTAAGTTAATTGAAGCTCAACAGCCAATGTTATTAGGACTGACAAAGAATGGCGACATGGTTCCTCTAAGTGTTGAGAGTTTGGCTCTATAGCAAATTATAGTCCAGGTTGCTTACCAGTTATGATCATAGTGCTGGAACAAAGTTTGTATTGGTTAATTATCAAATATTAAGCAAGCCACAACCACCAGGAGAAAGTATCGGAGCTAGTAGGTGAAGATACTTTCTCGTAGCCAACTTTTGTTAGCATTAGTTAGCTTTTTTGTATCGGAAGCAGCTTATATCTTTATTTACAGGGAGCGATCGCTGTTGAGAGTAACCCTATTGACAACTCTCAGTTGAGCGAAATTTGTTTTACCCTCACACTACCTCAGTTTTCCTCAGCAACTCATTCACATTCTCAACAGTGACTACAGAAAACAAAACAGCGGGACTTGATTCCCCTAACCTCATTGATGACAATGCTCTAGAAACCAACTTGGATATTGATCCAGTCATCATCCAAGTGGAGAAATTAGCAGAACGACAGCGGCAAATTACCGCCCAGGTTCAAATTCCCCACTCCATCGAAAAAGTCTGGAAAATTCTCACAGACTATGAAGCCTTACCTCAATTTATCCCTAATCTCGCCAAAAGTTGTTTGTTAGAGCATCCCAATGGAGGTATACGTCTAGAACAGATAGGATCTCAGCGTTTGCTCAATTTCAAGTTTTGTGCGCGTGTGGTTTTGGATCTAGAAGAAATCTTTCCCAAACTCATCAACTTCCAAATGGTAGAAGGAGACTTCAAAGGTTTTTCCGGTTGCTGGAGCTTAGAACCTTATACCGTTGGTACAAGTCAAGGTACTAAGCTGTGCTACACAATTCAAGTTTGGACAAAGCTAACAATGCCAATAGCAATTATTGAAAAACGTCTCAGCAAAGACCTACAACTAAACCTCATAGCAATTCGCCAAAGAGCTAATGAGCAAGTCCTAAGTTGACAATTTCATAGACAAAACTATACTTATATTGACAAAAATCAATATATTTTTAGGAAAAAATCAACTACTTGATATATAATACG
>NZ_JACJPT010000098.1:0-19804 GCF_014696195.1 Sphaerospermopsis sp. FACHB-1094
GACTGGTGACTGGGGACTGGTGACTGGGGACTGGTGACTGGGGACTGGTGACTGGTGACTGGGGACTGGTGACTGGGGACTGGTGACTGGGGACTGGTGACAGTGAATAGATAATTATTTATTCCCAATTCCCAATTCCCAATTCCCAATTCCCAATTCCCAATTCCCTGACTTCTGATAATCTCAAAGCAGAATGAACAAATTTTCAAAATTCTGAGGCAAATTAAATGGCTTGGCAGCGTCCCGATGGTCGAAACCCTTATGAACTACGTCCACTGAGTTTTTCACCTAATTTTACCCGCTTTGCCCCTGGTTCAGTGTTAGCAAAATGCGGTGATACTCAGGTACTTTGTACTGTAAGTGTCACTGAGGGAGTACCCAGGTTTTTAACCGGGAGTGGTAAAGGTTGGTTAACGGCTGAATATCGGATGCTACCATCTGCCACCCAACAGCGACAGGAAAGGGAATTATTAAAATTATCGGGACGGACACAAGAAATTCAACGTTTAATTGGACGTAGTTTAAGGGCAGCTTTAGATTTTGAAGTGTTGGGAGAACGGACGCTAACTGTAGATGCTGATGTATTGCAAGCTGATGCGGGAACGAGAACAACAGCAATCACAGGTGGTTTTGTGGCTTTAGCCCATGGTATTTCTCAATTATTGCAGCGGGGAGTATTAGAGCGATCGCCTTTGTGTGGACAAGTGGCAGCAGTTTCTGTGGGCTTATTAGAGTCAGAAGCATTTTTGGATCTTAACTACATTGAAGACGTAGCCGCCACTGTAGATTTTAACGTTGTCATGAATCACAATCTAGGAATTATTGAAGTCCAGGGAACAGCAGAGGACGGCAGCTTTAGCCGTCAGCAGTTAAATCAATTGTTAGATATTGCCGAAAAAGGGATACAAGAATTATTAATAGCTCAACGGGATGCAATACCTAATTGGAATACCTTGTTTGCTTTGGGGTAATGGGTAATGGGTAATGGGTAATTATTTTTTCCTGCCTCCCCTGCCTCCCCTGCCTCCCCTGCCTCCCCTGCCTCCTGCCTCCTGCCTCCTGCCTCCTGCCTCCTGGATCTCCTGCAAGAACAAATGAAGATAAGGCATAATGGTTAAAACATAGTTCAAATACAAATTCAAATTCTCGAAAAATCAGCCATAAGGTCTGTAAAACCTGTCCCACTTATTGTTAAATATTTTTGTATGCTTGTATCGCAGTCGGGAAATTACCCAATCAGTAGCTTGAGTCCCATCAGCATTAGCTGTAACTACAACAGCCCGAACAACATTGTACCGATGGTGGTAGAACAGTCCGGTATGGGAGAAAGGGCTTTTGACATCTACTCCCGTCTATTGCGAGAGCGGATTATTTTTTTAGGAACGCCAATAGATGACACTGTAGCTAATTCTATAGTTGCTCAATTGCTATTCCTAGACGCTGAAGACCCAGAAAAAGATATTCAACTTTACATAAATTCACCAGGAGGATCTGTTTACGCAGGAATGGCAATTTATGATACAATTCAACAAATACGTCCTGATGTTGTTACCATTTGTTTTGGTCTAGCTGCCAGCATGGGGGCGTTTTTGTTAACTGCGGGAACAGCAGGGAAGCGTATGTCCTTACCTGACTCCCGGATTATGATTCACCAACCCCTTGGTGGCGCTCAAGGACAAGCAATTGATATTGAAATTCAAGCGCGGGAAATTCTTTACATTAAGGGCAAGTTGAATCAATTAATGTCCACGCACACTGGTCAACCTTTAGAAAGGATCGAAGCTGATACAGAACGCGACTTTTTTATGTCAGCAGAAGAGGCAAAAAACTACGGTTTAATCGATCAGGTTATTTCTAGACAAAATCTCCCCACAGCAGGGGAAAACGTCACCATTCTGAAATAAGAGGCTTGGTATGTCTAAATACGACTCCCATTTAAAATGTTCATTTTGTGGCAAGTCTCAGGAGCAGGTGCGTAAATTAATCGCGGGTCCGGGAGTCTACATCTGCGATGAATGCGTTGACTTGTGTAATGAAATCCTAGATGAAGAACTGCTGGATACCAGTAGTTCTGCTTCCCAACCAGCATCACGTTCAGAACAACCTCAAAAACGCCGTACCAGTTCTGCCAATCTCTCTTTTAACCAAATCCCCAAACCGAGAGAAATTAAAAAATATTTAGATGAACACGTAATTGGGCAAGATGAAGCAAAAAAAGTCTTGTCGGTTGCAGTTTACAATCACTACAAGCGTTTAGCTATTGCTCAGTCTAAAGGTAATGGTAAAGGTGGCGCTGATGATGCTGTAGAACTACAAAAGTCCAATATTTTATTAATGGGTCCGACTGGTTGCGGTAAAACCCTGTTAGCGCAAACTCTGGCCAAAATCCTCGATGTACCCTTTGCGGTGGCAGATGCTACAACTCTCACCGAAGCAGGGTATGTAGGGGAAGACGTGGAAAATATCTTATTGCGACTTTTGCAAGTGGCAGATTTAGATGTGGAGGAAGCGCAACGGGGAATTATCTACATTGATGAAATTGATAAAATTGCCCGCAAGAGTGAAAACACATCCATTACTAGAGATGTTTCCGGGGAAGGGGTACAGCAAGCTTTACTGAAAATGTTAGAGGGTACGATTGCTAATGTACCACCCCAGGGCGGACGCAAGCATCCCTATCAAGATTGTATTCAGATTGACACTAGCAACATCCTGTTTATCTGTGGTGGGGCTTTTGTTGGTTTAGAAAAAGTCGTAGATCAGAGAGTGGGCAAAAAGTCAATTGGCTTTGTGCAGTCTGGAGAAGGGATATCTAAAGAAAAACGGGCTGCGGACACACTACGTCATTTAGAACCCGATGATTTGGTGAAATTTGGCATGATTCCCGAATTTATTGGGCGGATGCCAATGGTGGCTGTAGTTGATCCTCTGGATGAAGAAGCACTGATGGCGATTTTGACTCAACCCCGCAGTGCTTTGGTGAAGCAGTATCAAAAACTGCTGAAGATGGATAACGTCCAGTTAGATTTTAAACCAGATGCTTTGAAGGCGATCGCCCAAGAAGCCTATCGCCGGAAAACTGGGGCGCGGGCGTTGCGGGGTATTGTGGAAGAATTGATGTTAGATGTGATGTATGAGTTGCCATCCCGTAAAGATGTAACTCGCTGCACAGTAACGCGGGAAATGGTAGAGAAACGTTCTACAGCGGAACTGTTGGTACATCCCTCTTCATTACCAAAACCAGAGTCAGCATAATTGGTAATTGGTGATTGGTAATTGGTAATTGGTAATTGGTAATTGGTGATTGGTAATTGGTGATTGGTAATTGGTGATTGGTGATTGGTGATTGGTGATTGGTGATTGGTAATTGGTAATTGGTGATTGGTGATTGGTAATTGGGAAAAATACAAATAATTTCCCCCTGCTCCCTGCTCCCTGCTCCCCTGCTTCTTCCCCAGTCACCAGTCACCAGTCACCAGTCCCCAGTCACCAGTCCCCAGTCCCCAGTCCCCAGTCCCCAGTCACCTGTCACCTGTCACCTATTCCTTAAAAATTATGTCTTATATCAAAGTTCGCGGGGTTGAGCATTATTACGAGTGGATCAAGAAACCATCAGATGTGGTAAAACCAGTGATGGTTTTTTTGCATGGTTGGGCTGGTTCGTGTAGATATTGGCGCAGTACGGCTGAGGCTTTAGCAGATAAGTTTGATTGTTTATTATATGATATGCGCGGTTTTGGGCGTTCCCATGCTGAAACCCAAGATAGCAGTAAATTGAGTTATGAATTAACAGAATATGCGGAAGATTTAGCAGTATTATTAAATGAGTTAAATCTGGAGCGTGTTTATATTAATGCCCATTCTATGGGTGCTTCAATTGCGACTTTATTTTTTAATCGTTATCCCCAAAAAGTTATCAAGGCAATTTTAACTTGTAGTGGGATTTTTGAATATGATGAAAAAGCCTTTGCAGCTTTCTATAAATTTGGTGGTTTAGTAGTTAAATTCCGTCCTCAATGGTTAGGGAAAATACCTTTAGCGGATAGGATGTTTATGGCGAGATTTTTGCATCGTCCGATTCCTAAAGCTGAAAGACAAGCTTTTTTACAAGATTTTATTGACGCTGATTATGATTCCGCTTTAGGGACAATTTTTACCTCTGTGAGTAAAGAACAAGCGGAAACAATGCCTTTAGAATTTGCTAAATTAACAGTACCAACTTTGTTAATAGCCGGAGAATATGATTTAATTATTCCTGCTGATTTAGGTAGAAAAGCGGCTGTTTTGAGTGATAAGGTGCAGCTAGAAATTATTGCTAATACCGCACATTTTCCGATGTTGGAAGATCCAGAAACTTATTTACAGAAGGTGCGGGATTTTTTGGGTAATGGGTAATTGGTAATGGGTAATGGGTAAGCTGTTGTGCATTTAATTTGTATAAGTGGAACAGGCATCTTGCCTGTTAAACAAGAGTTCAGAATATTAGGATTATACAATTTAGCTGTGTAACAGCTTAATTGGTGAAATAAATTAAGAGGTGAGGTTATGAGTGTAATTAGTAATTTGGAATATTTACAACAACTCTATGAAATTGATGATTATGAATGGTTATTGACTAACATTGAATTATTAAAACAACGCAGATTTAATGATGTGGATCTAGAGAATTTGATTGAGGAGTTGGAGTCATTGGCCAAGCGAGATAAACACCAGGTGAAAAATCTGTTAGAACAAATTATGAGACATCTATTACTATTAAATTTTTGGAAAGCTGAATATGAAAGAAATAAAAATCATTGGCGTGCGGAAATTAGAAGTTTTAGGACACAATTAAAAGATAGATTAACTACTAATTTATCTAATTATTTAAGTTCTATTTTTGCTGATATTTATCATGATGCTTTGGGTTATGTGCAGGAAAAAACAGGTTTTACTGTGAGTTTTCCTTCAGAATGTCCTTACACTTTAGAACAGTTTTTAGATGTGGATTTTTTGGGTAATGGGTAATTGGTGAAATAAATTAGAGGTGAGGTTATGAGTGTAATTAGTAATTTGGAATATTTACAACAACTCTATGAAATTGATGATTATGAATGGTTGTTAACTAACATTGAATTATTAAAACAAGGTAGATTTAATGATGTGGACTTAAATAATTTAATTGAGGAGTTGGCAGATTTGGGTAATGAAAAGAAAAATGCTGTAGAAAGTTTATTACAGCAAATAATTAGACATTTATTATTATATCAATATTGGATTGCTGAAAGTGAGAGAAATTCTGGACATTGGCAAGCTGAAATTTATAGTTTTCGAGATCAATTAAATGCTAAATTAACCACTAATTTACGTAATCATTTAGCTGAACAAACATTAAAAATTTATCAACGGGCGCTAGGATATGTGCAAAGAAAAACTAATTATCAAGTAGATTTTCCCTCAGAATGTCCTTACACTTTGGAACAGTTGTTAGATGTGGATTTTTTGGGTTAAGATTCAATTTTAGGGATAATTCATGTAGGGATAATTCATATAAGGGTAATTCATGAATTACCCCTACCAAAATTAAGAGGTGATGTTATGAGTGTAATTAGTAATTTGGAATATTTACAACAACTCTATAAAATTGATGATTATGAATGGTTGTTAACTAATATTGAATTATTGAAACAAGGTAAATTTAATGATGTGGATTTAGAGAATTTAATTGAGGAGTTGGCAGACTTGGGTAATGAAAAGAAAAATGCGGTCAAGAGTTTATTAGAACAAGTTATTAGACATCTTTTATTACTGCAATATTGGACGGAAGAAATAGAAAATAATGGTCATCATTGGCAATCAGAAATTTTAGGTTTTCGTTATCAACTGGAGGATAGATTAACTACTAATTTACGTAATTTCCTAGCTGATGAACTTGATCATATTTATCAGAGAGCGTTAAAATATGTGCAGGTAAAAACTAAGTTTAAAGTAGATTTTCCTTCTGAATGTCCTTATACTTTAGAACAGTTGTTAGATGTGGATTTTTTGGGTAATTGGTAATTGGTAATGGGTAATTGGTGAAATAAATCAGAGGTGATGTTATGAGTGTAATTAGTAATTTGGAATATTTACAACAACTCTATAAAATTGATGATTATGAATGGTTATTAACTAATATTGAATTATTGAAACAAGGTAAATTTAATGATGTGGATTTAGAGAATTTAATTGAGGAGTTGGCAGATTTGGGTAATGAAAAGAAAAATGCGGTTGCTAGTCTGTTAGAACAAATTATTAGACATTTATTATTATATCAGTATTGGACAGAAGAAACTGAAATAAATGGTCATCATTGGCAAGCGGAAATTGTCAGTTTTAGAAACCAATTAAAACGACGTTTAACGGGTAATTTACGCAATTATTTATCTGAGGAAATGTTAGATATTTATGCTGATGCTTTAAAATTTGTGGATGTGAAAACTAAGTTTCAAGTAGATTTTCCCCAAGAATGTCCTTACACTTTAGAACAGTTGTTAGATGTGGATTTTTTGGGTAATGAGATGTAGGTTGGGTTGAACAAAGTGAAACCCAACTAACATTTGTAAACTAACATTTGTAAATGTTGGGTTTCGTCCCTCAACCCAACCTACCTTGACTTTAGATGTGGATTTTTTGGGGTGATTCTTTAAACGCAGATAAACGCAGATAAACGTAGATGGTTTAAAGTAATAGTTTGAATATGTTAATAAAATGTTCATAAAACTTAAATAATCAGTACATAATCTTTGTTACTGGTATATGCTACAATTGTTACGACAGGTTAGATACCTGTATTTTCTGTATATATACCTGGTAACAATATTATGAAGTTCAACCGCAATCAAGTTAAAAAATATCTGCAATTATCTGATTTTACATCTTTATTTATTGAAGAGTTAGGTTGGGATTATGCTGATATCTCTCCTATTTATTTAGCTGTAGATGAGGAAAATTCTACTTTAGAATATACTTTAGAATATACTTTAGAAGCTGTTGCCCAAAAACGTGGTTTAATAGTTTATCATTGTGTTGCTGAAAATGGGATTTTACCTAATGCTAAAACTAGGAAAAATATAGATACCCAAGTTACTAGTTATAGTCAAGAACATTTAATTATTTATACTGATAAAAATCAATCTAAACAAGTTTGGCAATGGGTAAAAAGAGAATCTGCTACTAAAACTAAAGCTAAAGAAACTACTTTTAACGTTACTCAATCAGGAGAATTATTAACTCAAAAATTAGAGGCGTTATTTATTGATTTTGCTGAAGAAGAAAATTTAACTTTAACTGATGTCACTCAACGCACTCAAACCGCTTTTGATATTGAAAAGGTTACAAAAGACTTTTTTAATAAGTTCCAAGAAAGACATTTGCAATTTGTTACTTTTATCAAAGGTATCGAAAATACAAAAGATGCTAATTGGTATGCGTCGGTAATTTTAAACCGCTTGATGTTTATTTATTTCCTTCAGAAAAAAGGTTTTTTGGATGATGGTAATACTAATTATTTACAAGATAAGTTAAAGGTTAGTCAAAGTCAAGGACAGGATTTATATTATCAAGAGTTTTTACAAACTTTGTTTTTTGATGGTTTTGGGAAAGCTGAAAAGTTCCGTAAACATGAAACTCCTGCTTTAATTGGTAAAATTAAATATATTAATGGTGGTTTGTTTTTACCTCATCAAATTGAAGAAAAATATAATGTTACTTCGACTTCGCTCAGTAACCGTATTCAAATTAGTGATACTGCTTTTGAGGAGATTTTTAAACTATTTTCCGGTTATACTTGGCATTTAGATGATACACCAAGTGGTAAGGATGATGAAATTAATCCTGATGTTCTGGGGTATATTTTTGAAAAGTATATTAACCAAAAGGAATTTGGTGCTTATTATACGAAACCGGAAATTACTAATTATTTATGTGAACGTACTATTAATAAGTTTATTAGTGGTAAAATTGGTAATGTTCAAGTTTTGGAAAATCTCAATAATCAATTATGTCAGCAATTGTTAGATGATGTTTTACCAAACTTATCAATTTTAGATCCCGCTTGTGGTAGTGGTGCATTTTTGGTTGCTGCTTTACAACATTTGATTAAGATTTATACCGCTATTTTTGATTTTATTCAAGTTTCTGGAAATGCGGAAAATCAAGCCAGATTAACTAAGATTAAACAAGATCATCCTTCCTTGGATTATTATATCAAAAAACGGGTAATTACTGACAATCTCTATGGTGTGGATATCATGGAGGAAGCGGTGGAAATTGCTAAACTACGCTTGTTTTTAAGTTTGGTTGCTGCTGCGAAAACTGTTGATGATTTAGAACCTTTACCTAATGTTGATTTTAACATTATGTCTGGTAATTCGTTAATTGGTTTAATTCGCGTTGATGGAAGTCGTTTTGATAATGTTGGACAGTCTAAACAAGGTAATATTTTACAACAATTAAATTCACAAAATTATCAAGCAATTTTAAAAGAGAAAAACGCAAGTATTAGAAAGTACAAAGAACACGCTTTTATGATAGCAGATGTGGAAGGTACGGAACAGGAAGATAGGTTAGAATTTTTAAGGGAAAATATTAATCGTGTCAATCGGGAATCTTTGGTGAAGTTAAATCAATTGTTGTTAGATGAATTTAGTAATTTAAAGATTAAATATGAGGAAGTGCAGTTAAAGGGTAAACCTGTGAAACGACTTTTGAATATTGAGGATATGGAAGGGTTAAAACCTTTCCATTGGGGTTATCATTTTGATCAGATTATTGCTAGGGGTGGTTTTGATATTATTTTGGGTAATCCTCCTTGGGAAGTTTTTCAAACTGATGAAAAAGAGTTTTTCCAACAATTTGATAATTTAATTCAGAAAAAGAAACTAGATATAAAAACATGGACAAAACAATTTAATAAGTTTATGGAAGATGAGGAAATGCGTCAAGCATGGTTAAATTATTGTAGTAGTTATCCTCATGTTAGTGCTTATTTCAAAAATGCTGAACAATATTGCAATCAAAAATCTTTAGTTGATGGTAAAAGTGTTGCTAGAAAAATTAATTTATATGCTTTGTTTGTAGAACAATGTGTTAATTTACTTTCTGCAAATGGTGAATGTGGTTTGGTGATTCCTAGCGGTATTTATACTGATTTGGGAACTAAGCAGTTACGAGAAATGTTATTTTTGCAAACTAATATTACTGGTTTATTCTGTTTTGAAAATAAAAAGGGTATTTTTGAAGGTGTACATAAGAGTTTTAAGTTTGTAATTTTGACTTTTGAAAATGGTAAGCAAACTTTATCTTTCCCTGCTAAATTTATGCGTCATGATGTGGGAGAGTTGAATAGTTTTCCTGATGATGATTGTATTAATATGTCTGTGGATTTAATTAAACGGTTATCTCCTGATTCTATTTCAATCATGGAGTTTAAAACTGATTTAGATATTGTCATTGCTGAAAAAATGAGTCGCTTTCCTTTGTTGGGGGAGGAAATTCAGGATAAATGGAATTTAAAGTTAACACAAGAATTTAATATGACAACTGATAGTTATTTGTTTAAAACTGAACCAGGAAAGGGAAGATTACCTTTATATGAAGGGAAAATGATTCATCAATTTAATCATAAGTTTGCTGAACCTCGCTACTGGATAGATGAGGTGGAAGGAAGAAAAGCGGTTTTAGGTAAAAATGGTATTGATAAAGGGCAAGTTTTAGATTATCAATGTTATAGATTGGGTTTTAGAGATGTTGCAAGAAATACAGATATTAGAACAATGATTGCTACTGTTGTTCATAAAAATCTATTTTGTGGTAATACTTTAATTGTAAGTAAAAAAAACGATAACTTCAAAAATTTATTAGTTATTTCTTCATTTTTAAATAGTTTTATTTGTGATTTTGTTATTCGTCAAAGAGTAACTGCACATTGTAATATGTTCTATGTTTATCAAACACCAGTTCCCAGATTAACAGAAAAAGACGAATATTTTCAAGAAATAGTAGAACGTGCAGCAAAACTAATATGTACCACAGCAGAATATGATGAATTAGCGAAAGAAGTAGGATTAGGAAGTCATAAAAACGGAATTACAGAGGAGAGAGAAAGGGGGAAAATTCGCGCAGAATTAGATGGAATAATTGCCCATTTATATGGATTAACAGAAAGTGAATTTAGTCATATATTGAGTACATTTCCCATTGTTGCGGAAGAAGTGAAAAATGCTGCTTTAAATGCTTATCGGGAGATGGTTAAATAACGTAAACGTAGGGGTTTAGCATTGCTAAACCCGTACAATTCATAATAAAAACGGATTAACATTAAAACTAAGATCATGCTTGAAACAGTTCTATAACTGACTTAATTTCATCCATTGTTACATCTGTTTGTTCCAGTTTAGAATAAATTAACAGTAAAAGGACATTTGTAGGTGATTGAATCTGATAAATAATTCGATAACCACTACTTTTCCCTTTTTGAATGCCACTGTTGCGAACTCTTACCTTCAAAACTGTATACCCTGTTCCTGCAATTTGATCACCTAAAAAATTACCACTTTGTAATTCTTCAATTATTGGTTGAATATCAGTACGAATATGACGATATTTTTTGATAAGCTGCGTATTTTCTGTTTAAAATTATCAGTAAACTGAACTATTACTAATGGGGTATCACTCAACATCAATACCTTCCCAAAGTTCAGAAATTGGATGTACTTTACCTGCTTTAGCTTCTTGTAATGAGATTTTCAAACTTTCTAAAACAGATTCTTTTGATTCATCATCTTCATCTAATTCATCTTCAATAAACAAAACAATTAATTTAACCCGGCTTGGTTTATTAACTATTAAAGGAGTTTCTAAAGAGATGTTACCATTTTGGTCAACTTTTGCCATGATTTCTTGGGCAATCATATTTACTCACCTGTAATTACTACACACATTTAATTACTACAAACATTTTACCATATTATAGTAAAATAGTAACTACACTTTGATCAAGATCCCCGATGTCTTGAATAAATATTGTGAATAAATGATAAATTAATTAGGACTTACGCAAGATGTGATTGAAAACCTTATTCTTGCGTAGGGGTAATTCATGTAGCTTGCTTCCCGAAGGGTATTACCCCTACTTTCGTTTTCTTTTGCGTAATTCCTGTTAATGATAGAAGTCGGGGATCTGAAAATATGTTATAATCTTCAAATTAGCAACAAGAGTAAAAACCATGACTATTAAAGAATTAATTCAAGCCGAAATTGACAATATACCAGAAGATCAACTTGATGAGTTTTATCAATTAATTAAAGAATTTATCAATAGAAATGATCATCATAAAAAAGAAGTTGTATCTATTAATCGCAATTTTTTAGATCAACAATATCAAATTATATCCCAAAAAATTAGCCAACAATTTGATAGTGAATGGTTAGAAACACTAGAAACTGAAGATGATTTATTGCAAGCTGCTATTGAATTAACTAAACATGAATAATACATGAATAATAATTTACGTCTCTGTCTGGATCTAAATATTTGGTGTGCTGCATTATTAGCTGATGCTAAAGGTAGGAAAGGTACAGCTTGTCAAACTTTAGTTGAAATTGTGCGTTGTGGTAATTGTAATTTGGGTAAAGTTGAATTAGTAATTTCTTGGGGAATGTTAAATCGTTTACAACAGGTATTACAAACTCAACCCAAATTACAAGTTTTACCAGATGACGCTATTACTTACATTAATATTATTCATGGTTATACTAAAATTAGTCCTCAATTAACATTAGGAGGAACAGGAATTATTCCTATATCAGATATAGAAGATCAGCACGTTTTAGAAACAGCTTTATCTGGGAAAGCAACAATATTAATTACTGCTAATTTTGAAGATTTTTTAACTAAAGATGTTGAAATCATTATACCAGAAAGACATGGAATTTATAGATCACCATCCCATAGTCTTCAAATAGTTCATCCTTACTTAATGATGAATTGGTTTAATGAAGGTAAAATTCCTATATTAGATCCCTAACTTCCGTTTTAATTGTGTCAATAAATGATAAATTAATGATAGAAGTCGGAAATCTGATATTATGTTATAATATTCAAATTAGCAACAGGAGTAAAAACCATGACTATTAAAGAATTAATTCAAGCCGAAATTGACAATATACCAGAAGCAGAACTTGATGAGGTTTATCAATTACTTAAAGAATTTAGAGATAAAAATAAAAACAAAAAAAAGGGGATATTATCTAAGTTAAAAGAGATAAAAATTCAAGCACCTGAAGATTTTTCTGTAAAGTACAAACTAATCAAAATATCCCTAAATTCTTTTTTAATCTTGTAAATAAATGATAAATTAATCATAGAAGTCGGGGATATAAATTAGTATTATATTACATTATATTACATAATATAACATGATATTACATGATATTAAAAGTTAATTCCTTGCGATCGCAAAATTTCCTCTAAATATTCTACCCTTTTTCGTTCTTGATCTGCACGTTGCTTTTCTTCATCTGCACGTTGTTTTTCTTGATCAGCACGTTGTTTTTCAAGTGCTACTTTTTCATCTCCTATTAATAGAATTTGTCCTTGTTCATCACACCATCTTAACCATTGATAGCTTTTTCCTTCAAATTCTCCTTCCCAAATAGTTAACCCTAAACCTATTTCTTCTAACCAATTTGTAGATATTAATTGATAATTAATACCTTTTAATTGATAGATGTAAAGATTTGGTTTTCCTAAATAATGGAAGGGATCAAAAACCACATAATAACCTACTCTCGCTTGAGAATAATCTTTTAATTTAGTTCCTAATTCATTTCCTAATTCATTTCCCACTTTATTAGAAACTATTTCCACAACTATTTCTGGAGATTTACCAAAATTCCAAGTAAAATAAGATTGATCTTTTTTCTCTGACCAATCTTCTGGTAAAGTAACTCCTAGACTTAACATTATATCAGGAACAAGAGGAGGTTTATTAGCTGCATAAAATAACCCTACATTAGCAGTAGCTAAAAATGGTTCACTAACATTAAAAGAACTATAAAGAGAGGAAACTAATAAACGTTGTTGTTTTTCAGAAATTAAATTATCCACTGGTTCACTATTATCAATAGTCACATTTGTTAAATCGGGAATAGCAGGTTTTTCAAAATCATCAGGACTAGGTTTACGACTGCTAATTTCTGGTGTAATCTGTGGAGTTAAAGATTGAGTCATTATAGAAATACTCCTGGGAGTAAGGGAGATCATATCTTATAGCTAGGACTTAGGGAATGGGGAATTGGGAATGGGGAATTGGGAACAGTAAATAAATTAAGGTGTACCTCCTGAGCATGGGAAATGGTATATTGATTATGATATCATAATTATATCATAAGCTGTTACACAGCTAAATTGTATAATCCTAATATTCTGAACTCTTGTTGAACAGGCAAGATGCCTGTTCCACTTATACAAATTAAATGCACAACGGCTTAAATATTAATCTAAAGATCCCCGACTTCTTAACTCAATCTTGTCAATAAATGATAAAATGGTAAAATGGTAAATTAATCATAGTAAGTAGGGGTTGCTGAGAAAGTCTTTCCGTGAGGGCATAGGAGTCAGGAGTCAGGAGTCAGGAGTCAGGAGGAGATTTGAAAATTTCTTTGCCATCTCTTGAAATCCCCAAAAATGCACACTTTTTCCGGTATACCCTTCAAAACCCTTGCACTAATTTCTGTGTTTATCAGCCTCTAACCTTTGATATATCAAGGTTTTAGGTTTATTCAGCAAACCCTAAGTAGGTTGGGTTGAACAAAGTGAAATCCAACTTAAACAAAGTTTGGGTTTCGTTCAAGTTTTTAAGTGTTGGGTTTCGTTCCTCAACCAAACCTACAACCAATTTTATAATAAATAAAAACCTATGCCAAGAATTTTTGATAACATCAACGAACAACTATTAACAACCCTCAAACAAAGTCTCAAAACCGCCCCCAAAGCAGATTTCTGTGTAGGTTATTTCAACCTGCGGGGATGGAAATTAATACAGGAAGAAATAGAACAATTTACCGGAGGTGAAAATAATTGTTGTCGCTTATTAATTGGAATGCAAAAATTACCCAAAGATGAACTTAACCAAATGTTAGGTTTAGGAATATCTCGCAAACCCATATCCCAAAGTGACACAACTAACCTGAGAAAACGCCTAGTACAAGAATTTAGTCAACAATTAACTTTAGGTAAACCCAGCAATGATGATGAATGGGGTTTAAAAAGACTAAAAACCCAATTACAAACTAAAAAAGTAGTAGTTAAATTATATCTCCGTCATCCCCTCCACGCTAAACTTTATTTAATTCCCCAAAATTATCATAATTTACCCGCTATTGGTTTTTTAGGAAGTAGTAATTTAACATTTTCTGGTTTATCTTACCAGGGAGAATTAAACGTTGACATATTAGATCATGATGCAACTAATAAATTACAAACTTGGTTTAATGAACGTTGGGAAGATCGATTTTGTTTAGATATTTCCGATGAATTAATCAAAATTATAGATGAAAGTTGGGCAACAGAAAAACTTATTTCTCCTTACTATGTTTATCTCAAAATGGCTTATCATCTCTCCCAAGAAGCGCGAGATGGTTTAAGTCAATATGCTATACCTTATGATTTTCAATTATTCCCTTTTCAAGCAGCAGCAGTAAAAGTTGCTGCCCATTATGTTAACCGTCGTGGTGGTGTAATGATTGGGGATGTGGTAGGATTAGGAAAAACCTTAGTAGGAACAGCAATTACTAAAATTATAGAGGATGAACTGGGTATTAGTACCGTTATTATTTGTCCGAAAAATCTTGTTTCTATGTGGGAAAAATATAAAGATGAATATGGTTTAGCTGCTAGGGTAGTTCCTATTAGTCAAGTTACCAAAATATTACCGACAATTACCGCCCGTTTTCGGTTAGTATTAATAGATGAAAGTCATAATTTAAGAAATAGAGATGGACAACGTTATGCAGCGATTAAAGAATATATTGAACAAAGCGGAAGTCGTTGTATTTTATTAACTGCAACCCCTTATAATAAAAGTAATTTAGATTTATCTGCACAGTTACGGTTATTTATTCCTGAATCTAAAGATTTAGGTATTAAACCAGAAAATTTAATCAGAGAATTGGGAAATGAAACTGAATTTAAACGTAAATATCCGCAAACGGAAGTGAGAACTTTAACAGCATTTGAAAAAAGCGAATATGCAGAAGATTGGCAATTATTAATGAATCGTTATATGCTCAGAAGAACACGCAGTTTCATTAAAAATAATTATGCCGAAACTGATGCAATAGATGGCAGAAAATATTTACAATTTCCTGATGGTTCTCGTTCTTATTTTCCTACCCGCATTCCTAAAACTGCCACTTTTACTATTAATAATGATGATGACTATGGCAAATTATACTCTAGTGAAGTGGTAGAAATTATCAATTCTCTATCTTTACCCCGTTACGGTTTAGGAAATTACACTTTAGATAAATATAAACAACCTCCCACAGCAACGGAACAACAAATTTTAAATGGTTTATCCCGTGGGGGAAGACGGTTAATGGGTTTTTGTCGCACGAATTTATTTAAAAGATTAGAAAGTAGCGGTAATGCTTTTTTAGAATCTTTAGAACGTCATATTTTAAGAAATTATGTTTATATTCATGCGTTAGAAAATAAATTAGATATTCCCATTGGTACACAGGATGCGGAATTTTTAGAGACTGCAAATAATGATGAAGATGCGGATAATATTAATTCTACCAATTTAGATTTTGAAATAGCTGATGATGACAATGATGAAGAAAATGATGATCAGAATGATGAGGTAAATTTTGCTAGTTTAAGCAGTAAAGAAGCAGAATATAAACGTCAAGCAAAGGTTATTTATGCACTTTATCAAAGCAAATATCAAAAACGTTTTAAATGGTTAAATTATCGGTTGTTTAAGTCTGAGTTGAAAAAACATCTTCTGGAAGATGCTAGAGCATTGTTGAAGTTATTAAATAACTGTTTAAATAACTGTTTAAATAACTGTGGAGAATGGAATTATCAACAAGATCAAAAATTTCAAACTTTGCAAAAGTTACTCACAGAAATTCATCCTGATGAGAAAATATTGATTTTTACTCAGTTTGCAGATACAGCGCGTTATTTACAGGAATGTCTAGGAAAAGCGCATATTTCCCAAACTGCTTTAGTTACGGGTAAGGTAAATGATCCCACATCTTTAGTATATCGTTTTAGTCCCCAAAGTAATCAACAGAATATCACCCCTGAACAGGAAATTAGAATTTTAATTGCTACGGATGTTTTAAGTGAAGGTCAAAATTTACAAGATTGTCGGATTATTATTAATTATGATTTACCTTGGGCAATTATTCGCTTAATTCAAAGAGCAGGAAGGGTAGATAGAATAGGCCAAAAAGCATCAGAAATTCTCTGTTATTCTTTTTTACCTGCGGAGGGTGTGGAAAAATTAATTAATTTAAGAGGTAGACTGACAGAAAGATTACAACAAAATGCTAGTGTAGTGGGTACAGATGAGGCATTTTTTGAGGATGGTTTTTCCTATCAAGAAATACTGGATCTTTATCATGAGAAATCGGGTATTTTAGATGAAGTAGATGATGGAGAAGTTGATTTAACTTCGGAAGCTTTTCAAATTTGGAAAAATGCCATAGATGCTGATCCAAGTTTAGAGAAAATCATTAAAAATCTGCCCAATGTGATTTATTCTACCCGTTACCATGAAGGTACAAATTTAGATCCTCAAGGGGTGTTAATGTATCTGCGAACTGCTGAAGGTACGGATGCTTTAGCGTGGATAAATAAGGAAGGAAAAAGTGTTACTCAATCGCAAATGAGAATTTTAAGAATGGCAAGATGTAACCGGGATACACCCCCAGAAAAAAAGCATCCCCAACACCATGAAATTGTCGCTCAAGGGGCTGATTTACTATTAGAACAGCAAAAAACATCTGGAGGACAATTAGGAAGCTCTAAAAGTGCCAGATATCGAACTTATTACCGGTTAGATAATTATATTAAAAAAACGGAAGCAAAAACCCCTATATTTACATCAGGAGAAGATTGGCAGACTTTAAAAAAAGCGGTAGAAGAAATATATCATTATCCGTTAAAAGAAACAACGGTAGTTAAATTAAATCGGCAGTTAAAAAGCGGTATTAATGATGAACAATTAGCGACAATGATTATATCTTTAAGAGATAATAATTCTTTGTGTATTATCCATCCTGAAGATGGACAACAGGAAGCGCAAATTATTTGTTCCTTGGGGTTATTTGGTGATTAGTTATTGGGCGGAAAATTTTAGATTTTAGATTTTAGATTTTAGATTTTAGATTTTAGATTTTAGTAGGACTTACGTAGGGTTTGCTGAATAAACCTAAAACCTTGATATATCAAAGGTTAGAGGCTGATAAACACAGAAATTAGTGCAAGGGTTTTGAAGGGTATACCGGAAAAAGTGTGCATTTTTTGGGATTTCAAGAGATGGCAAAGAAATTTTCAAATCTTCTCCTGACTCCTGACTCCTGACTCCTGACTCCTATGCCCTCACGGAAAGACTTTCTCAGCAACCCCTACGTAAGATGTGACTGAAAACCTTATTCTTGCGTAGGGTTAATTCATGAATTACCCCTACTTTCGTTCTCTTTTGCGTAAGTCCTGTTTAGATTGGGGTTGATAAAAACAATCCAAAATCCAAAATCCAAAATCCAAAATCCAAAATCCAAAATCCAAAATCCAAAATAAAAAACTCCTGCCCCATCACATTAAACCCAGTTCTCTTTGCAGTAAATTAATTGATTGAGAACCAATGTAGTTTTCACAACGAATTAGTTTAGGTGGACGAATTAGATCATCTGAGACTGTTTGCATTCCTGCTTGTGTTGTTAAGTAACTGACTGGATCTGTACAAAATATGATTTCGCAACGTTTAACTATGGCGTTTAGTTTATAAGCATCCTTGGGTTGAGCAGTCATAACTAATAGTTCATCCCCCCGTAAACCGTGTAGGATGACTTCTGTAGCTCTGAGAATACCAGGACTGAGGCTAACTATACCAATACAGCTTGATTTGGCAAGGCTTTTAACTACATTGAGTTCTTTACTATAGTCATGAATATCTAGGGGAATAACGCGGACTGCTTGGGGTCCAGCGATCGCTTCTACTTCTCCGATAAAATAACGACTGGTGACTAATGTGGCCGATGTGGTTTGTTCTAAGACTGCGGCTAATTCTTCTGTTGTTACCAACTGGACGGGAATTTCTAGGGATTCTTCTAATTCATCTACCATTAATTCCCCAGCACCAAGATCCTGTAATGGTACTATTACCAAAACTCTGGCACTACAACGCAAACGCCAGTCAACTTCCGCTAAAAATAGCTCCCGTGCTTGATTGAGGGAACAACCTTGATTAAGTAATTCATCCAGTGTTTTTTGGACTGTTTTGTATGCTTCGGGGTATTGTTTCAGAATGGGAGATTGTAACCTACCACCACCCTCATGGCCTTGAGCGCGGACATAAATTCCTGAACCTGCTAGACTTTCGACAAATCCTTCGTCTTCCAGCTGGCGGTAAACTTTACTAATAGTGTTACGATGTAATCCAGTTTGCATGGCTAACGCCCTGGTGCTGGGTAATTTATAACCGGGTGCATACTGACCAGAGGCGATCGCAAAGCGAATTTGATTAAATAGTTGGCTGGATGCGGGGATTTCGCTGTCTGGCTGAATTCGGAATTGAATCATTAACAATTCTCCTGATGATTGGTAGCTGCACTTAACTGTTTGTGTGTACTACCTGTTAAATATAAATATATGATTTATTTTGAATTTATCGGATCAGATAATTTTGATGAAAATTATTATGACAGAGCAAACAATAGACTCTACAAAAGTTAAACTTTCTCAAAATGATTGTCAAATTGATGCTTATTTAGCAAAACCAACATCACCTGGTATTTACGCCGGAATTGTAGTTTTACAGGAGATTTTTGGAATTAATGAGCATATTCGGGAGGTGACAGAACGGATTGCTCAACTGGGGTATGTGGCGATCGCACCTGCTCTTTTTCAACGCCAAGCACCGGGCTTTGAAACGGGTTATACTCCTGAAGACATAGAAATTGGTAGAAAATACGCCTGGGAACAAACCACAGCTTCACAACTGTTGAGCGATATTCAAGCCGCTATTAATTATCTCAAAACTCAGCCCAATGTCAAAAAAGAAGGTTTTGGTTGTATTGGCTTTTGTTTTGGTGGTCATGTCGCCTACCTAGCTGCTACCCTCCCTGATATTCAAGCTACTGCTTCATTTTACGGTGCTGGGATCACCACCCGCACCCCTGGAGGCGGTAACCCTACTATTACCCGCACTCCAGAAATTTCCGGGACTATTTACGCCTTTTTTGGGATGGATGATGCCAGTATACCCACAGAACAGGTAAACGAAATTGAAGCAGCGTTACAAAAACACAACATTTCTCATGGCGTGTTTCGCTACGATGGATCTGATCACGGATTTTTCTGCGATCGCCGTGGTAGTTATAATCCTATAGCTGCGGCGGATGCTTGGCAACAAGTTCAACAACTTTTTGCCAACACTTTAGGGTGACTGGTGACTGGGGACTGGGGACTGGTGACTGGTGACTGGTGACTGGTGACTGGGGACTGGGGACTGGGGACTGGTGACTGGGGACTGGGGACTGGTGACTG
>NZ_JACJPT010000099.1:0-19801 GCF_014696195.1 Sphaerospermopsis sp. FACHB-1094
ACAATTACTAACTTACTACCATACAGTTGTGTTTTATATTCTAGCTGCCTTCTGAATTGATAAAAGCCCATATCAGCTATAGCTTTTGATAATTTCCCATTTGCTAACATCCCAGATACATTCAAATCTTCTATCCCTATCACCGCGTGGTTTTTGCTAATATAGGTAGTAATTTTGTGTAATGTATCTTTTCTGATGTTGGCTATTTTTTGGTGTAATCTTGCTATTTTGATTTGGGCTTTTCTATAATTATTTGAACCTACTTTTTTATGACGGTTCAAATATTGCATTCTTGCTAACTTTTTCTCATACTTTTTATAACTTTTTACTCCATTAAATATTTCTCCTGTTGATAATGTAGCTAAGTGATTGATTCCTAAATCAACTCCTACAAACTCTTGATTTTTCTGGGTTTGATTCGTTTCTATTTCTATTTTCCAAGAGATAAACCACTTGTCAGCTTGTTTACTGATGGTGACAGATTTCGGTTTATATGCTGTAGGGAGAATTTCATAAGTTTTTATCCAACCAATTACGGGTACTTTTACCTTTCTGTAGTCAATTTTTATGACACCATCTAAGGTAAAAGAATCATGTTTACCCTTTTTCTTAAACTTAGGAAACCCTTTACTTTTTTTGAAGAAAGATTTAAAAGCATCTGACAAATATCTTAATGCGTATTGAGGGGCGCATTTAGACACTTCATAATACCAAGGATGGGTAGATTTAATGGCTGCTACTAACCATTTGTGTAAATCTATGGCTGTGGGAAATTTGATTTTTTCTTCTGGTTGCAGTTTGTTATGTAATAATACCTGTTGACAAAGTGCTAAACCTTGATTCCAAGCGTGTCTGGCTACTCCTGCGTGTTGCGCCAGTAGTAGTCGTTGTTGCTTGTTAACTTTGAGTTGGGTTTTGAATCCTAGTAGCATACAGTGATTTTACTGTAATTCTGTCACAAAGCAAAAGATGACAGGAAATTTTCAGTAAATGTGAGTATTTGTTAGTATTGGTTAAGAAAACAGTAACTAGCTACTAACCCTACCAGTGGCACAGCTAAATATTGTGCTAATTATAAGAGGATGTTTGACCACTAACTCCGGCAATTTCCATAGTGCAAACCCATGTCTAACACTTCCAAAAAAGATCAAGAAACCCCAACCGCAAGCCGCAAACGCTTATGGTTGATCATATTGAGTCGTGGTAGCATGGCGTTAGGCGCATTTTTGCTAATTGTAATCATCGGTGGTATTTGGCGTTTAAGAAATTTTATCCAAACAGAGTTAGCACCCCTAGCACAACAAAATCTTACCAATATCCTCAACCGTCCAGTTGAATTGGGAGAAGTAAAAGAATTTTCCCTCACAGGAGTTAGGTTTGCTGCTTCAGCTATCCCCCCCACACCCACGGATACAGATCGGGTGACAATAGAAGCGGTAGATGTGGGTTTTGATCCTTGGCAGTTAGTTGTTAATCGTCAATTAAAATTAGATGTTACTTTAATTAACCCAGATATTTATATTCAACAGGATAATCAAGGACGCTGGATCACTACCACTATCGCCCCACTAGAAAAACCAGGACTTATTAAAACCGATGTAGATAAACTGCGCGTTCGCAACGCCAAGTTAATATTAGTAGGAAACCAGAAAACCCAGGCAACAGGGAAAGCAGAAGCAGCAGAGAAACAAAGGAAAAATATCAATTTCCCAGTCCCCAGTTCCCAGTCCCCAATACCTGTAACATTTTCAGGACTATACGGAACTGCCCAACTGATAGAAAATAACCGACTGATTAAATTTGACGTAGCCGGAAAACCAGAGAACGGTGGTAATATTTTCCTGCAAGGAAATCTCCGCGACCAGGCAAATTTAGAAGGTAATTTAAAGGTAAAAACGCAAGATTTATTAGCCACAGATATTACTCGTTTGATTCAATTACCAATAAATTTACAAGCTGGTCGGGTAAATGGTGATTTACAAATTCAATTAATACCAAATCAACAAACTTTATTAGATGGTACTGCTGCTTTACAAGGGGTAACTCTACAAATTCCCCAAGTCCCACAACTATTAAGCAATACTCAGGGAAATGTCAAGTTTCAAGGATTAGCTATAGAGTTAGATAATGTAGTTAGTAATTATGGGAAAATTCCCCTTACTGCTAAAGGTTTGATTGACCGAGAAAAAGGCTTTAATTTATCAGGGCGTGTCAATGCTGTAAGTGTGTCAAATGCCCTAGAAACTCTCGAAATTAAATCACCTTTCCCTGTGAGTGGGGTAGTAAAAGCCGATTTACAGATATTAGGAAATATTGAAGAACCTGTGCTTTCAGGAACTGTGGCTAATATCAAAACTGCCAAAATTGATCAAGTTGATTTTGAGAAAGTTAGTAGTAAATTTGAGCTTTCAACTCGTGATGCTCTGCTGACTCTCAAAGATATTCAAGGCAAAACTACATTAGGGGGTGAAGTTAGCGGGGCGGGAAAAATTGCCCTGGGGAAAGTACCGCAAATCAATGTGAACTTAACTGCTAAAAATGTTCCAGGGGATGCGATCGCTAAACTTTATAATGATCATATTAACTCTACATTCAAAATTGGCACTGTCTCAGCTACAGCTAACCTCATTGGTACAGCTAACAATATTCAAACTTTTGTAAAATGGCAAGCTCCCCAAGCCACCTATGCTGCTACTGGTGAAACAATTATTAACTCAAATCGTACAGTTGATTTTCGTAATGTTGCTGTTAATATTGCTGGGAATATAATCCGGGTTTATGGTAATTATAATCCTCAAAGTTGGCAAGCTGTCGCTCAAGCTTCAGGTGTGAAATTAACACCATTTCTCAAAGAAGAACAATTAGAAAATATCTCTTTAAATAACGCAGCATTTAACGGTAAATTAATCATCTCAGGAAGTTCTGAAAACTTTAAAATTACTAATATTCGTCCAGAAGATGCCAAGATTAATATTGCTGGCGGTAAAATTGCCATTTCTCGTTTTCAGTTAGAAGATAAAAACTTTATTGCTGACTTGATAGCTCAAGATGTACGATTGGGAACAATCTTAAAACAATCTCCCCCCATTTTCAATAATCCCATCGCCGGGAAATTTACTATTGCAGGTAATACCGAAAATTTCAACTTCAATAATTTCGGTGCTATTGGTGAAGGCAGTTTAAAAGTTAATGATGGCACAATTACAGCTAAAAATATTCAAGTTAGTAATGGTCGCTACAAGGCGCAAGTTGCAGTAGAAAATGTACCTGTGCAGAGATTAGCAAATGTTCCACCTCAAATACAAGGTGCATTAGTTGGTGAGTTTAATGTTGCTGGTAATGTTGCATCTTTTCAACCTGAAACTATTCAAGCAAATGGTCAAGCAAAGTTAAATCTTGCCGGGGGAACAGTTACAGCGTCTAATATTCAACTTGCTCATGGTCGTTACCAAGCATTAGTTAATAGTTCTGGTGTACAATTAAAACGTTTAAATCAACAATTATCAGGTAAATTTGCAGGTCAGTTAAAAGTTGCTGGTATTATTGGGTCTGCGAAATTAGCTGATATTCGTGCTACTGGTCAAGTGCAATTTAGTCGAGGTATTCCGGGAATTAATTCTCCTTTAAATGCTGTAGTTTCTTGGAATGGTAAACAATTAACTATTCCCCAAGCAAGAACTCCAAATTTAAACGCCAGTGGTTATATTTTAGCCGATGCTAAACAAGTAGGTATACCAAAAATTACCCAATTAAACCTCAATGTTCAAACGCAAAATTATGACCTTAAACAATTGCCTTTGCAATTACCTAATGCGATCAATGTAGCTGGAAAAGCAGATTTTAAAGGACAAATTACCGGGAAAATCACAGCACCGAATGTTATTGGATCTTTGGGTTTGCAAAATTTGCAAGTGCAAAGCAAAATACAAAAGTTTGCCTTTGAACCATTATTAACTGGTAACATTAATTTAGTGCAAGGAAGGGGTTTAAGTTTAGATGTTGCTGGTAAAAGAGACAGACTAGCAGCTAAATTAAATGCCAATAATCAACCTAGCGCCTTTTTAGTACAGTGGCAACAAGCATCAGCTACAGGTCAATCTCAAGGCGAAAATTGGGCAGTTAAAGTTAATAATTTCCCCTTACAAGTGTTAAATTTAAACTTAAATTTAAACTTAAATTTAAACTTACCTAATAATCCGATTTTGGGACAAAGTGCATTAGCTGGTTTATTAACGGGAGATTTGCAAATAAATCAAAAAACATTAGCAACACGGGGAAATATTGCGATCGCCAAACCGCAACTTGGTAGAATTAAAGGCGATCGCTTCACCACCGAATTTCAATACAACAATAATTTATCCACCTTAACAAACAGCGAATTTATCAACGATCAAAGTCGCTACCTGTTTGACGCTAACCTCAAACAAACTCCTCAAGGTCCCCAAGTACAAGCCAAAATTAACATCAACCAAGGCAAAATTCAAGATTTACTCACCGTTGCCCAAATATTTGAAATTCAAGATTTACAAAGAGGTTTAACACCTCCCACCTACGGTACAGCAGCAGATTTAACCACCAACCCGCGAGGTTTACCAAATCAACCTTTATTTAATCAAATTCAACGTTTAGCAGAAATTGAAGCACTTCTAGTTGCGGAAGAACAAAAACGGCTAGAATCAAAACCAATACCATATTTAAAAGACTTAAAGGGAACTTTCAACGGAGAAATTGCCATCAACACCGCTACAAAAAACGGACCAACAGCACAATTTAACTTACAAGGACAAAACTTTACTTGGGGTAGAGAAACAGAACCTAATCGGTTTTATCGTGCCGACAAAGTCATTGCTGAAGGTAGTTTTGAAAAAGGTGTTTTGCGGTTACAACCTTTACGCATCGCAGCTAAAGATAGACTCATAGCCTTTACTGGTAATGTTGGTGGTGAAGAACAATCAGGAAAATTAACAGTCGAAAAATTCCCGATTCAACTATTAAATAACTTTGTCAAAATCCCCGTAGGAATTAGCGGTAATCTTAACATTGATGCTGCTATAGCTGGTAGTATAGCCAACCCCCAAGCTAGAGGACAATTAAAAATCACAGAAGGAACACTCAATCAAAAACCAATACAGTCAGCCAACGCAGGTTTTAGTTATGCTGATGGACGTTTGAAATTTGGCAGTCAAGTTATAGCAGTAGGAAACGAACCAGTTAACATTACTGGTGATATTCCCTATAAATTACCATTTGCATCAGTAACACCAGACAACAATCAAATTACCCTAGATGTCAAAGTCAAAGATGAAGGTTTAGGATTATTAAATCTGTTCACCGATCAAATAGCTTTTGAGAACGGTGAAGGAGAAGTAGATTTAGCTGTCAGAGGAACTAGACAACAACCATTAGTTAAAGGTACTGCCTCTCTTAATAACGCCACATTTGCAGCCCAAGCTTTACAAGGTAAACTAAATAATGTGTCTGGAAAAGCCGAATTTGATTTTAATAAAGTATTAGTAGAAAACCTCAAAGGGCAGTTTAGCAATGGTAAAATAGAAGCCACAGGAGAAATACCAATTTTCAACAGTCAAAACATCCAAATAGATAAACCCTTGAGTGTGAAACTAGAACAATTAGTATTAAATCTCAAGGGATTATATCAAGGTGGTGCAAGTGGTAATTTAGAAATTACAGGTTCAGTATTACAACCAGCAATTGGTGGTGAGATAGAATTATCTAATGGTCAAATTTTACTAACAGAATCTGATACACAAACCTTATCTCAAACAGGTTCTGATTTATCAATCATCGCCGCTAACAAGCAAAACAAAACTAGTGATCTTGAAAGCGGAATAACCAGATTAAATAATTTGCAAATCAAGCTAGGAAAAAGTGTAGAAATAGCTCGTCCACCTGTTTTTAACTTCCTAGCAACTGGTGATTTAAATGTAAGTGGTACTTTAAATAATCCTATACCCGCAGGAACTATCAGATTAACCAAAGGTGGCGTAAATTTATTTACTACCCAATTCAATTTAGCTCGTAACTATAAACATACTGCAACTTTTAAAACTTCTGATCCTCGTGATCCTGAGTTAGATATTAAACTGTTTGCTAAAGTGTTAGATGGAATCCAAACAATTGATCTCAGCAGACAAGTTTCTACAGGGTTATCAGAATTAGAAACCGTCCGCGTCGAAGCAATAGTTAAAGGTCTTGCTAGTCAACTAAATGAGAATTTAGAATTAAAAAGTAGTCCCTCACGTTCACAAACAGAAATTGTCACTTTGTTAGGAGGTGGGTTTGTAGACACCCAAGGACGTGGTGACACAACATTGGGTTTAATTAATATTGCTGGTTCGGCTGTTTTCAATAACTTTCAAGCTGCATTTAGCCAAATTGGAGATGCTTTTGGTTTAAGTGAACTGCGGATATTTCCTACCATTCTTTCTGATAAACCCGAAGCAGGTAAAAGCAACTCGACTATAGAATTAGCATTAGAAGCAGGTGTGGATATTTCTAGCAAATTTTCCTTTTCTACGATCAAAATTTTAACCGCTAGTGACCCCTTTCAATGGGGTATTAATTACAGAATTAATGATGATTTTCGTGTTCGTGCTTCCACAAATTTAACTGATGATAGTCGGGCAATTATTGAGTTTGAAAGAAGATTTTAACTGGGGACTGGGGACTGGGGACTAGGGACTAGGGACTAGGGACTAGGTAATCATTTTATTTTTCCCAATTACCAATTACCAATTACCAATTACCAATTACCAATTACCAAATAAATGATATTATTTTTTCTCAGCACAACCTTCTAAAACCCTATTTCCTAACATCAAAATAGCTGAATACGGGTATTTTTGATCTGACATCCCATCACTACAAGTATTAACTTTTCGCAGAATTAACATATTGTTTTCCCGACCTCTAAAGCGGTATACTCTAACTAAATCATTTGGTCTTCCTTGGGCTGTTAATGGTGCTGTATAACGGAAGATTTGCTGTTTAATTTCTGGAGAACTATAAATAATTCCCCGTTTACCAACAGTCACACTCCAAAATGGTTCTGTACCCCTAGCAACAAATTCTTCAATTTTAGATGATTGGGCAATACTCTGATTAGACACTAACACTGTTGCACCAATTCCTAAAACGACTAAAGAAGAAATTAAGGTTTTCATGGTTAGTAATTAATATTGATGTTTGAGTCTGACAAGTAAGAATACAGAACGCAAAACGCAGAATCCAGAATACAGCCAGAAAATTCCAGTAAATAATACCATAGAGGGAAGAGAGTTTTTCTGTTTACTATTGATGTTAGTGACAGAATTCCTGTAACTTTAGGTCAAGTTCGTTCTTGGTCTGTGCCGAAATAATTAAGGTTTGCTGAAAATTTTCAGCAACCCCTAATTACACACCCAAATTACCATCTTGCTGATTAATTGCTAATCGCAAAAGTGATAATCCTAAAATGATTAAAAATAACACCAAGCCCATTGTACAAGCATAGGTAAATTCTAAATTACTAAATGCCTGTTCATATAAATAGTAAACAATTGTTTTAGAACTATTCAGGGGTCCGCCTCCTGTCATAATATAAACTTCTTCAAAGACTTTAGTGGCAGAAATCGCCGAAATTACCGCTACTAAAGCTAAATAAGGCTGCATTAAAGGAATGGTAATATCTAAATGTTTGCGAATACCATCTGAACCATCAATTGCTGCTGCTTCATAAACATCAGCAGGAATAGATTGCAATCCCGCTAAATAAATTACCATGTAATATCCTAATCCTTTCCAAATAGTTACAGCCATTACACTAGCTAAAGAAATGGGGACAATTCCTAATATTTTCTCTGGACTTGTTAACCAAGGAATTCCTTCGGGAAATATACCTAAAGTTTTCAAGAATTGATTTAATAAACCGTTTTCTGCATACAACCATTTCCAAGCTATACCTGCAACAACCATTGAAATGACTACAGGTGTATAATATGCAGTTCTAAACCAATTCATACCCCGCAATTTTTGATTTACTAAAATCGCTAAAATCAAGGGAGTAATTACCAAAATTGGCACAACTCCAACAAGATAGAGAAAGGTGTTTTCTAAGGTTTTCCAAAAAACAACATCTTTCCATAAACGCAGAAAGTTGTCAAAACCGATAAATTTAGGCGCTTCTCCAATATCTTGATAGCTGGTAAAGCTGAGGTAAAATGCTTGCAGCGCAGGCCAAAAAACAGTTAAGCTTAATAAAACTAAAGCTGGTAATAAAAATAGATAAGGTGTTAGTCTCTGTTGAATAATTATCCAGTTTTTAGGTGTTAATTTATTCATCATATATTAATCAGGGAACAGTTTACAGTCAACTGTTAACAGTGAACATTGAAAACGGCTAACTGTCAACTGATAGCTGGTAAATGATAGCTGATAGCTGATATTAAGAAGTAATAAGTTAATTATGAAGATTGAATAAATGGACTATGATTCTAATACAAACTGGTGTGCCACTGAAACTGTTAGAAAAACTGTTGTTTTTTTGGTAGTAAAATTTTAGTGGTACTGATAACGTAACTAACAAAAAGTTTCTTAAAGATCAAGAACCTTGGATTTTGTTACTGTTATCTACACTTTGTTTATAACACGTACACAACTGATGGAATCTATGCGCCAGATTTTAATCCGCTTTCCCTGGCGCTTTTTCATAGCTGTAAATCAGGGAATAGGGAATAGGGAACAGGGAACAGGGAACAGGGAAGAAATTTATTTTTAATATCCTGACTCCTGACTCCTGACTCCTGACTCCTGACTTCTTACAAAAAATCACCTCCAGCGAAGGTCAGTCACCAGAGGATAGAATCAAAGACATTGGAATGTGGACTAGTCTTGATATCAATTTATCTCGCTCACAAATCTATGCACTCTATCGAAAGGAAAGGGTTTTGATTTATGCTTTCTACGTCGAATGAAGTATGATGATGATAATTTAGAAGTTAGGAGTGCAGTTTTGTGGTCAATTTTCAATAGTGGTGGAAACTGATACCAAAAAAAAGACCCCCGGTTATACACCGAGGGATTCTGCAAGTCGGAATTATCGCACAAAGACATTCGCGCATCTAGGATAGCAATGCAACACTGCAAATATCTGCCAAAATGCCATAAATATATAGAGATCCGATTTGATCATACCTCTGGTGAAAATTATCGTAGGTAAAATTCATGAATTGTCCCTACAAAGGTTTGGTGCTTATGCAAATTTAATTAGGGTTTGCTGAATAAACCTAAAACCTTGATATATCAAAGGTTAGAGGCTGATAAACAAAAAAAAAGTGCAAGGGTTTTGAAGGGTATACCGGAAAAAGTGTGCATTTTTTGGGATTTCAAGAGATGGCAAAGAAATTTTCAAATCTCCTCCTGACTCCTGACTCCTGTACGGGCGAAGCATTCGGAAAATAGCCTTTTCATAAAATTGATAATTTGTCGTCCGAATGCTTCGCCCCTACGACTCCTGACTCCTGACTCCTGACTCCTGACTCCTATGCCCTCACGGAAAGACTTTCTCAGCAACCCCTAATTACCACCAGATGTCTATTGATGTCGGCGTACTGGTGTACTGATTTTTTTTTCAAAAATGGACAATTGACAATTGACAATTATCTTTCAGGAGAAAGTGAGAGAATTGGCTAATAGAAAATTTTTTCTTTTTTTTCTCCTGCAAATTTAAGGTTTTAAACCTTGAATTTGATAGTTGTCAATTATCAATTATCAATTATCAATTGTCTATACCAATGATGTATTGCTAACCACCCGACTGATAACAAACCTGCCAAACTCAAGGTTAAACCACTAAAGGGAATTAATAATGCAAATACTGGTAAAATTGCTCCAGCAATAGTACAAATAATGGCGGCTAAAGCAGCGTGACGATTTGCACCTAAACCATAGATGAAACCAAGTAAGATTAATGAAATCATTAACCAAGCTATTTCTGCATTCATTACCCGCGCCATATAGGTTAAAGTTAATAAGCAAGCAAAGAAAATACCCGCAGCGATCGCCAAATTTTTTAAACTCATGGGTAGGGACAAATATAAAAGCAATATCCACCACAAAAATAAGGCTGGTGCTAACAGTAATAACCGGGGTATAATCCCAGTTTTTCCTATTGGTTTGGTGGCAGTAAATACACCAAAGGGATTTCTTACAGAAACATTTTCATCAAATATCCAAGTAAATTGGGTACTGTCACCATCATTTTTAATTTCATGAGGAACTATCCCACTAGCAAAATCAGCATTTCTAAAATTAGCAATTGTTGTGAGGCGAAATTGAGAAAGTAATTGATTTGTGGCATTATAAACCCAACGGGGTCCACCTTGCGCTTGATAGCTAACTTTAATTGTGGTTTCTTGTCCTGGTTCTAAGCGAAAGGGAAAACCATAATCACCAGGGTTTATTTGTTTTAATCTTGTTCCATCTTTTTCTACTTTATAACTAGAAAGTAAGGAATAACCGTAGGGTGGTGGTGCTTCAAAGAAAAAACTATTAACATCACTTAGTGAATTGACAATTTTATAATCAGCAGTGTAATCTGTATTATAAATGGCACTGCGATTTTGCACGTTCACACTTTGGTCAATTTTAACTTGAATATTTGAACCTGCTAAGTTTAAATAGCGAGTAACTTTTTGTTTATCTGTCACCTTGACTATTTTGCCGTTAACTTGAGTAGTATAGCTATAAGGTTCTTCGATAATGTAACGCACTTGGGGCGCAATTTGTTCTAATTTATCACCTGCTACACTTTCCGCTACTTGTGCTACTTTTGCTTGTTCCCAATGATGGTAACGGTTGCTTAAAGTAGAAGTGAGGAAAAATCCCGTAACTACTAAAATTAAAATCAAGGCTAAATGTTGTAGTCCTTTGAGAAGTTGGGAATAACGAATTGACCATTCACCAAAGAAAACAGCTTGTTCGCTGGTGTTGCGTCTCAGAGAAAAACTGATGAGAGCGATCGCCACTCCCAAGGCTACAATTAAAAATACAAACAATAGTGAACCTTGAAGTAGTTGGGTACCAAACTTGATTAATTCATCAGGATGTGTTAAATCTGGTAGTCCGGGAATACCTTGAGCAATAGCAGACATGGGTAAGTATGTAGGTTTTCAGATATTTAAACAGCGTGACAGATATACTTTCCAAAAGTTTCTGCAAAAATACTAGGAAAATATTGTGAGGCTTTTTGGTTTATTCAGCATCCCCTAAATAGGTCGGCGTTAAAAATTGTCGTTATGGCAAAACAAAAGGATGCAAAGGACACAAAGGCAGAAACGAGGGAAAATCTCAAAGATCAGAAAATTACGTTATTATTAAGGACTGTTTCACTGTGTAACCTTCCCTCTGTCAATATGTCAGAACACCTAGCAACAAATTTGAGCGATCGCCTCCCCTATCCCCAAAACAACCAAAATACTATTCGCATTCGGGGCGCTAGGCAGCACAATCTCAAAAATATTGATTTGGAATTACCCCGCGATCAGTTAATTGTGTTTACTGGTGTTTCTGGTTCGGGTAAGTCTTCTTTGGCGTTTGATACGATTTTTGCAGAAGGTCAACGGCGTTATGTGGAATCTCTGAGCGCTTATGCTCGGCAATTTTTGGGTCAGTTGGATAAACCCGATGTGGAATCTATCGAGGGTTTAAGTCCTGCCATTTCCATTGACCAAAAATCAACTTCCCACAACCCCCGTTCTACAGTGGGAACTGTCACGGAAATTTATGATTATCTGCGGTTGCTTTATGGCCGTGCTGGTGAACCCCATTGTCCCCATTGCGATCGCTCTATTTCCCCCCAAACCATTGATGAGATGTGCGATCGCATCCTTGCACTTCCTGACCGCACCCGTTTTCAAATTCTTGCACCAGTCGTCAGAGGAAAAAAGGGAACTCACCGCAAACTAATTTCTAGTTTAGCCGCTCAAGGTTTTGTTCGGATCAGGGTCAATGGAGAGGTCTTGGAACTCTCAGATTCCATTGAATTGGATAAAAATATTACACATAATATAGAACTGGTTATTGACAGGCTCGTAAAAAAAGACGATATACAGGAGCGTCTAGTCGATTCTCTCACCACCTGCCTTAAGCAATCTAACGGAATAGCTATAATTCAAGTATTAAATGATACATCAGATAAGTCAGCGCAGGAGCGACAACATAGTAAGTATATAATAAATGGGGGGGAAAGTCAAGGTATTTCGGAACAAAAATTACCATCAGAAATGGTATTTTCAGAAAACTTTGCTTGTCCAGAACATGGTGCGGTAATGGAAGAATTATCACCACGTTTGTTTTCTTTTAATTCTCCCTATGGTGCTTGTTCTCACTGTCATGGAATTGGCACTTTAAGAAGGTTTTCTGAAGAATTGTTGATACCTAATCCCGAAGCACCGATTTATGCAGCGATCGCACCTTGGTCAGAAAAGGAAAATTCCTATTATTTAGAGCTATTATATACACTGGGTTTAGATTATGGATTTGAGTTACAAACTCAATGGAAGAATTTAACCAGGGAACAGCAACAAATTGTTTTACATGGAGAGGAAAAACGAACCACAGAGACACAGAGAAAGCAGAGTTTTAAAGGTGTAATTCCCATTTTGCAACGGCAATATGAGGGAGGAACAGAATTAGTTAAGCAGAAATTAGAAGAATATTTAATAGATCAACCTTGTGAAGTTTGTGGGGGGAAAAGATTAAAGCCGGAAGCTTTAGCTGTGAAATTAGGACAATATGGAATTTTAGATTTAACGAGTGTGTCAATTCGGGAATGTCGGGAAAGGGTAGAACATTTAAAATTAAGCCCCCGACAAATGCAAATTGCTGATTTAGTTTTACGGGAAGTTAAAGCTAGATTACAATTTTTATTAGATGTTGGTTTGGATTATTTAACCTTAGATCGTCCGGCAATGACATTATCAGGAGGAGAAGCACAAAGAATTAGATTAGCAACACAAATCGGTTCTGGTTTAACAGGTGTTCTGTATGTTTTGGATGAACCAAGTATCGGTTTGCATCAAAGAGATAACGGACGTTTGTTAAAAACTTTAACCAAATTACGAGACTTAGGAAACACATTAATAGTTGTCGAACACGATGAAGAAACTATTCGGGAAGCAGATCATATAGTTGATATTGGACCTGGTGCGGGTATTCATGGGGGAAATATTATTGCTCAGGGAAATATAGAAGACTTGTTAAATGCGGAAGCTTCTTTAACAGGTGCTTACCTATCAGGAAAAAGAGTAATTCATACCCCTGGAACAAGAAGAGAAGGGAACGGTAGAAGTTTAAGAATTAAAAACGCCCATCGTAACAACTTAAAAAACATAGATGTAGAAATTCCCTTAGGAAAACTGGTGGCTGTTACTGGAGTTTCTGGTTCAGGAAAATCAACTTTAATCAATGAATTACTTTATCCAGCTTTACAACATCATCTTTTAAAAAGAGTACCCTTACCAAAAGAAATAGAAGAAATTAAAGGATTAAACTGTGTAGATAAAGCCATAGTTATAGATCAATCACCCATAGGCAGAACACCCAGATCAAACCCTGCAACTTACACAGGAGTTTTTGATGTTATTAGAGAAGTATTTTCCCAAACCATCGAAGCCAAAACCAGAGGATATAAACCAGGACAATTTTCCTTCAATGTCAAAGGTGGCAGATGTGAAGCTTGTAGCGGACAAGGAGTAAACGTCATAGAAATGAACTTTTTACCAGACGTTTATGTACAATGCGAAGTTTGTAAAGGAGCAAGATATAACAGAGAAACCCTACAAGTTAAATACAAAGAAAAATCAATCTCTGACGTTTTAAACATGACAGTAGAAGAAGCATTAGCATTTTGTGAAAACATTCCCAAAGCAGTTAGCAAACTACAAACATTAGTAGATGTAGGATTAGGATATGTACAATTAGGACAACCAGCCACCACATTATCAGGAGGAGAAGCGCAAAGAGTCAAACTAGCAACAGAATTATCTCGACGTGCAACCGGGAAAACATTATATTTAATAGATGAACCAACAACCGGGTTGTCTTTTTACGACGTTCACAAATTATTAGATGTTTTGCAAAGATTGGTGGATAAAGGAAATTCGATTTTAGTCATTGAACATAATTTAGACGTTATCCGTTGTGCAGATTGGGTAATAGACTTAGGACCAGAAGGAGGAGACAAAGGAGGAGAAATTATTGTTGCGGGAACACCAGAAGAAGTTGCAAAAAATCAACGTTCCTACACAGGAAAATATCTGCAACAAGTATTAAAACAATATCCACCCCAAAACCCTCTTTAACGTCTCTTCCTTCGTGTCCTTTGCGTTCTTTGCGGTTCGTTTCTTAAATCTTCAATTCTCACGCAGAGACGCAGAGACGCAAAGGAAGAATATAATCATATATATATAAGGAGAAAACCCCATGCAGCTAACAATAAAAGATGTAGAAATACTGCAACAAAACCTATCCAAAGAACAAGAAGACTATCAAATAGAACTGCAAGAAGGAAACCTCCTAGTTATGGGACCATCAGATATTGAATCAAGTGAAATAGGTGCAGAATTGATCAGATTATTAGGTAACTGGATTAAACCCCGGAACTTAGGGAGAATATTTGACTCTAGCGGTGGTTTTATTATGCCAAACACCGACCTCCGCGCACCCGATGTTTCCTTTGTTGTTGCTTCCAGATTAAAACGCACAGTTAGAGACTTTGGAAACCTAGTTCCTGATTTGGTGGTAGAAATTAAATCAAAAACTGATAGAATCGGAAAATTAGAAGATAAAGTTAAACTCTTTTTAGAACAAGGTGCAAAAATCGGCATATTAATTAATCCTGATGAAAGAACCGTAAGCGTATATCGTCCCAACGGAGAAATTGAAACATTAACAGGAGATGATAAATTAACCATTCCCGAATTACTTCCTGGTTGGGAAATAAACATCTCAGAAATTTGGCCACCTGTATTTGAATAAATTAAAAACCCTCTTTAACTTCTCTTCCTTCGTGTCCTTCGCTTCTTCGTGGTTCGTTTCAAAAAAATCTTCAATTCTCACGCAAAGACGCAAAGAAGAGAAAGAAAGGTTATAATATCGAAATATTAAAGGAGAAAGATTAATAATGCAAACCATAAAACTAGAATCTCACATTGGTAATGATGGAATTTTACACATACCCTTACCAGAAATCAAAGATGCTGATGTAGAAGTAATTATAGTTTATCAACAAGTTCAAAAACCGCAAAAACGTCAATGGTCTTCAGAATTTTTGAGTACATTTGGAGCGTGGGAAGGAGAAGCATTAGAAAGAGCGCCCCAAGAAGAACAATCTGAAAGAGAACCATACGCATTCCCGAATTAAAATTAGAAGACTGGGAAAATGTCTAATTCCTAATATCCTGGATTTAAGAATTTACAGGATGTAAACATCAACAAAAATTCTTCCTCTCTTCCTCTCTTCCTCTCTTCCTCTCTTCCTTCGTGTCCTTCGCTTCTTCGTGGTTCGTTTCTTAAAAATCTTCAATCCTCACGCAAAGACGCAAAGACGCAAAGAAAGAAAGAGAAATTATCATATTCAGTCACCAAGTCAGCGATCGCACTTCTGAGAATTGGTTAAAAAATTCAGGACTTAAACTACCTGATAATTAAACCTTTTACGAATAGCTGCTATTACTTGAGCTTCTTCAGGTGTGATTACTTCATCTAAATTAGCAATTTTTTCACATTGTGCTAGTAACGCAACTGCAAAATCACTATTAAGTTGCTCAAGCAACTGTGCTAACGGTGGTGGTGATTTAATATGAGCAGCAATTTCATCCAAAGAAGCAGGACTCAGATTAGCTGCTTTTAACTCTGGTAAAATATTTTCCCAAGATTTATCAGGATTACCAGCTAACACAATATGAACCAATATTTGATCCATAATCTTGGTTTGAGAAATAGCAACTTCTAAATATTTTTCGCTCTCTTCTTGAGCATCTATCAAACTTGCTTCTAAAGTTAATGGATTTTTTTTTGCTTCATAAAATTGACAAGCAGCATAACCTAATCCATAAATCATCACAGCATTGGAACTAGCACCAATCACTGCACCAGCAACTGGCATATTTCGCAATAAACCTAAACCTGCTTGAATTGCAGTTTTTCCTCCTAAGCCTAAACCAAAAATAGCTGCTACTTCACCTTTACGTTCTGAATCTTGTAAATCCATTCCATAAGCAGCAGCAATTTGATAAACTAATTCCGCCGATAATGCAGCCGTCGCTAGGTAATCTACGGCAAACATGGCCGCAGCTTGTCCCGGTGCAAGACTACTAACAAGACCACTTGTTCCAGCAAAAACTGACTTTTCCAACATTAAACGATGGGCAATTTCTGGAGGTTTTTCATTGGGATACTCTTGTTGTAATTTTCTTACAGCAGCTTCAGCTTTAACTACATCTACTTGATCAATTAAAGGATTTAACCAATCTTGATTTAATGATTTGATTGCTTTTTGTAAATCAGGATTATTACCAACAATTGCTAATGCTTGTCCTACAACTTGGGTTGCTTGCATGGCAGCACCAGCAACAGCACCACCAAGACCTATAGCTGCACCACCAACGCCCATCGCAGCACCACCAACTGCTTCTGCTGTTCCGGCGATCGCACCACCGAGACCCATAGCTGCACCACCAACTGCTTCTGCTGTTCCGGCGATCGCACCACCGAGACCCATAGCTGCACCACCAACCGCTGCTGCTGTTCCGGCGATCGCACCAAAAAAGGAATTAAAAAAAGATGGTTGTTGTGTAGATAATTGACTTTCTGTTTTCTGTTCTGGCAATGTATAATTTAACTCTAATTCTTCCTGCCAATCTGGAAAATCTTCTCCTGTTTCTCGTGCATATATTTTTACTTTCTTCACAGAGTCAATAGATAAATTCAGCAAGTTATCACGAATACAAGGAATGATTGACTCTTTTTCTGGAACTTCTGCTGATTCTAGCATTATCTGGAGACAGTCCTGTTTAAGAGTTGTTTTGACAGTAATACTAGGTGATTGCAACCACTCATTAACAAGATTATTAATCGCGTTGATATCCCCTGCCTTGGCAAGTTCGCTATTATTAGACTGGTTCATAAATTTATAAGTGAAAACACCTTATATACAGAAATCGTATTTTACTTATAAATACCCGTCAATAGGCTTTAACTGAAAGTAATCAAAGTTAACAGTATTTAATTTTAATTAATCAATGGTAAAAATAATCCTGTCAATCCTTAAATCCTGGACATCCTGATATGGCTTACGCCACGCTTCGCTATCAGACAAATAAAATCCTTTTTATTTCAATAAACCCCTCTCTTAAAAAACTGCTGCAAAATCTCCCCCGGTCCCCGATCCCAAGTATCAATATGTTCAAAAATCAAACCCTGATCATTTAACTTATAAGTGGAATAACCATTAAAAAATAACCGCGCTTTCCAAGGAACACGCAACACACCCCGCACCGTCCACGTTGCTAAAATTGTACTTTCATCAGTTTGAGAAACATCATGTAAATCAAAAGCAAGTTCCGTAAAAAATAACTGTCCGTGAAAACGCAACGTCCAAAAAATAATCCGATAATTAAACTTACCCTTAAATTTATTCACCGGGTCACGAAAAAAGATATCCTCAGAATAAATATCATAAGAAATATCCTGCTCAAATAAGGTCGGTAAATCTTGCTTGAGAATCTCAATTGTTTGTTTTGTTTCTAATTTCATCACTGAAGTTATACCTTAAAAATCTTTCTTAAATGTTTTTCCAATCTTTACCGCTCAAAATTCCATCGCTGCCGCAATGTTTTTTCTTGACTTGAGAACCTGACTATCAGTTTTCGTTCACCAGACACCTCGTATTTTTACTCTACTCATTGACAACCTAACTTTTTATAGATGTTCTCACGAAAAATACTTTGTATAATTGCTCTTAATGAAAATTACAGAAGTTTTGAATCTATCAAATGTTATGTCTATCATCGAAAATTCCTGGACACACGCTTACATCACCACCAATGGCATCAAATTACATTATGTCACCCAAGGGGACGGACCGTTAATGTTAATGTTGCATGGTTTTCCAGAATTTTGGTACTCGTGGCGGCATCAAATACCCCCATTTTCTCAAGATTACCACGTTGTTGCTCTTGATTTGCGTGGTTATAACGATAGTGATAAACCTCAATCGCAGTCTGCTTATGTGATGGATGAATTTGTTAAAGACATAAAAGGAGTAATCAAAGGTTTAGGATATGAAAGTTGTATTTTAGTCGCTCATGATTGGGGTGGTGCGATCGCTTGGAATTTTGCCTACGCTCACCCTGACATGGTAGAAAAATTAATCATACTCAACCTCCCCCATCCCGCCAAATTTGCTCAAGGTTTAAGCACACCCCAACAATTATTACGTAGTTATTATATTTTCTTATTTCAACTGCCGTTGCTTCCTGAACTAATCCTGCAAGCTTCAGACTACGAAGCTATAGCCAAAGCTATTCAAGGTACAGCTTTTAATAAAAATGCCTTCACAAAAGCAGACATTGAAGCCTATAAAGACGCAGCCGCAAAACGAGGTGCAATGACAGCCATGTTGAACTATTACCGTAACATTTTTCAACAGGGTATCCTCCACAAACATTGGAGTATTCTGGAAGTTCCTACCCTGATGATTTGGGGAGAACATGACACCGCACTAGGTAAAGAACTTACCTATGGTACACAAGAATACGTCAGAAACTTACAAATCAAATATATTCCTAATTCTGGTCATTGGGTACAACAAGAACAGCCAGAATTAGTCATAGAGTATATGCGCGAATTTCTTGGCTAAAACCACCTATTTATTAATAGTAAACAATACTCATTTACTTCTACAACAAAACTATGCTCAATGATACAAGTTAAAAATATTTAACACAAAATTTAACATTAGCTTAACATTAGCAATTTTCCAAAATTCAGTATTTAGAAATAGCTAAGACCTAACCCCAGTCATAGTTATAGCATTACTCACCAACGGTTAAAACATCACATCTAATTTGTGAGATAAATCAACATTCTTGAGCCATTTAGTGAGATAATAAAGTTGTGAGGAAAATGAACGGGTACTATTATCTAAAAGGAAGGGGGAATATTATGAAACGCCAGCTATTAGCCGCTATAGCCTTAGCCGCTCCCCTGTTTTTTGTTAACTCAGTACAAGCAGGAAATACCCAAGACCTACAAAAACTTTTATCCACTGGGGAATGTCCTAAATGTCAACTCTCAGGAGTTAACCTCAGAGGCGCTCATTTAATTGGTGCAGACTTACGAGGAGCAAACCTCCGGGGTGCTAACTTACAAGAAGCCAACCTCGAAGGTGCAGACTTAACAGGGGCAAATTTAACAGGTGCAAATTTAACATCTGCTTTTGTTACTAATGTCAATTTAAAACAAGCGAATCTTAATAATGCAAATCTCACCAATGCGATTATTAATGATTCCAACGTCTATCAAGCATCAATGAATAATCTCACCATTACTGATGCAGAAATCTATAATACTGCCATTGGTGTAGGTGGAGAAAATGCAGAAATTCCTGATTGGGATGACGTTGTTAAGGGTAATTGAGTAGGGTTTGCTGAATAAACCTAAAACCTTGATATATCAAAGGTTAGAGGCTGATAAACACAGAAATTAGTGCAAGGGTTTTGAAGGGTATACCGGAAAAAGT